>NZ_JBHSIV010000004.1:0-275844 GCF_042653685.1 Actinomycetospora atypica
ACGGACTGCCCTGGTTCCGACCACCCACCTGGCTCGACCCCACCCAGACCCTCCGTCGCAACCGACCCTGGCTCGCGGCCACCACCCCGTGAACGCGGGTCTGAAAGGTCACCGAAAGGGCCGTCGTGTCCCCTCGTGGTGTGAACGTTCCTCGTCGGAGGACCGCCCCGTCGGGGGGCCGGGGCGGTCGACGGGGGCGCCCGCGGGGCGCGACGGCGGCGGTGGTCACCACCGCCGCCGTCGTGGGGCTCGGCTGGGTCGCCGCCCCGTGGGTGGCGCTGGTCGCGCGGGGCACGCTCGAGGAGCAGCAGATCCGGGACTGGCGCGACGAGGAGCCGGCGGTGCCGCACATCCCGCGCCCGAGGTCGGCGCCGCCGGTCGAGAGCCATGCCCTCTAGAGGAGCTCAATCAGGCCGGTGACGCGGCGGTCGGGAACCACCTCCGAGGGGGCGACGGGGGTCGCGCCCGTGCCGGTGGAGCCGTGCCGCCGCTCGACCCAGCAGGTCGCGATGCCGAGCCGCTGCGCGGTGGCGATGTCGTGGTAGCGGCTCTGCGCCACGTGCAGCACCTCCTCGCGGGCGATCCCGCTCGCCGAGAGGCGCCCGAGGACGTAGGCGAAGAACTGCGGGTCGGGCTTGTTGACGCGGACGTCGTCGACGGTCACGCCGTCGTCGAACGGGTTGCCCAACGTCGCCGCCATCGCGTCCAGCGCGAAGCGGTCGGCGTTCGTCGCCGCGACCAGGCGGTACCGCTCACCGAGGGCGGCGAGCGCCTCGACCGCGTCGGGGAACGCCGGCCACGAACCGATGGAGCGCCGCAGCGGCGACGGGCCGTCCCCGCCGTCGAGCCCCGGCATGTCGAGCGCGCGGGCGAGGCGGGTCGAGATGGGGTCGAGCATCGCGGTGAACGGCATCTCCGGGGTGCTCCGCTGCTGCACGTCCTCCTCCGCCGCGAACGCCGACAGCACCGCCTCGTCGTCGGGAACGTCCCCCACCGACCGGACGCACTGCAGGATCCCCGACTCGAAGTCGATGAGCGTCCCCACCACGTCGAACGTCAGCACCTTGATCACGGCTGCACCACCAGCTTCCCGACGAAGTCCTTGGCCACGAAGTCCGCCTGCGCCCGGCCGAGCTCGGCGAGGGGGTAGCACCCGGCGACGACCGGGCGCAGCGCCCCGCGGGACGCGAGGTCCACGACGGCGGCGAAGTCGTCGTGGGTGCCCAGGGTCGAGCCGACGAGGGTGAGCTGGCGCAGGTAGAGGGTGCGCAGGTCGGTCTCCACGAGCGGGCCGGCGATCGCGCCGGCCGTGACGTAGCGACCCAGGGGCGCCATGGCCGCGAGGAGCGACCCGAACGCCGGACCTCCGACGACGTCGGCGACCACGTCGACCTCGAGCCCCGAGGGGTCGTCGCCGCGGTCGAGCACCTCGTCGGCGCCCAGGGCCCGCACCGTGTCGTGCTTGGCGGCGGCCGCCACCGCGACCACCCGGGCTCCGCGGTCCTTCGCGATCTGCACCGCCGCCGACCCGACCCCGCCGGAGGCGCCGGTCACGAGCACCGTCTCCCTGGCGGCGAGCGCGACCCGGTTCAGCATGCGCATCGCCGTCGTCCCCGCCGTGGGCAGGGAGGCGAGCTCCACGGAGGAGAGCGAGTTCCCGACGACCACGTGCGCGTTGGCGGCCGGGACGGTCACCAGCTCGGCGAACCCGCCGTCGCGCTCGCTGCCGAGGTAGTCCGTATCCACCATGGCCCGCTCGTCGCCCTCGTAGAGCATCGGGTCGAGCAGCACGCGCTCCCCGACGCGAGCCTCGGGGACCCCCTCGCCGACCGCGTCGATCTCGCCCGCGACGTCGGCGCCCTGGATGCGCGGGAACCTGAAGCCCTGGCGGCGCCACCCGGTCGACGCCCCCGCGTCGTCGGCGGCGCCGTAGGCACCCTCGCGCGTCCAGATGTCGGTGTTGTTGAGCGCCGCGGCGTGGACCCGGACCCGGACCTCGTCGGGCCCGGGCCGGGGGTCGGCCACGTCCTCGCGATACGTCAGTGCCTCGGGCCCGCCGTGGCGGGTAAGCAGCACGGCTCGCATCCGTTCTCCCTGAGGTAGACCGATCGGTGTAGGAGCGAGCGAAGCACGACGATGCTGGCGAGGTCAACCCACCGGTCGGTATAGTCGCGTCCATGACGACACCGGCGGGCAGGGTGCTCCTCGATCGCGCCTCGGAGCTCTTCTACGAGCAGGGGATCACCGCGGTGGGGGTCGCGGGGATCGCGGAGGCGGCCGGGGTCACCAAGAAGACGCTCTACGACCGCTTCGGGTCGAAGGCCGCGCTCGTCGTGGCCTACCTGCAGCGCCGGCACGACCTCTGGTGGGCCCACCTGCAGGAACGCCTCGAGGCGGAGCCGAGCGTGATCACCCTGTTCGACAGCTACCTCGAGCACCCGTGGTTCGAGACGGAGCGCGGGTGCGCCTTCCTGCGCGCCGCCGCCGAACTCCCCGACGACCACCCGGGGCGCGCGGTGATCCGGGCCCACAAGGAGGCGGTGCGCGCCGAGCTGGCCCGGCTCGCCGGCGACGAGGCCCTCGCCGACCACCTGTTCCTCCTGCTCGAGGGGGCGGCGGGCCGGCGCGGGGTGGAGGGGACCACCGACGGCCTGGACACCGCGAAGGCGATCGCCCGCACGCTCGTCGCCGCCTGATCGTCAACCCAAGCTTGACGAAAAGCTCATCGTCAACCCATAGTGGACGCATGAGCGACCCGACGCCCGTCCAGATTCCCGTCCGCCTCGACGACCTCATCGGCGCCATCACCTCGGTGCACGACGACGCCCTCGACCAGCTCAGCGACGCCGTGCTCGCCGCGGAGCACCTCGGGGAGGTCGCCGACCACCTCATCGGCCACTTCGTCGACCAGGCCCGGCGCTCGGGAGCGTCCTGGACCGACATCGGCCGCAGCATGGGCGTCACCAAGCAGGCCGCGCAGAAGCGGTTCGTCCCCAAGGGCGGCACCAGCGACCTCGACCCCGAGCAGGGGTTCAACCGCTTCACTCCCCGCGCCCGCAAGGTCGTCGTCGCCGCGCAGGAGGAGGCCCGTGTCGGGTCGAGCGCCGAGATCACCCCCGGCCACCTCACTCTCGGGCTCCTCAGCGAGCCGGAGGGCCTGGCCGTCCACCTGATCGCCTCGCAGGGCGTGACGCCGGACGCGCTGCGCCGCAAGGTCGTCGCGGAGCTCCCCGCGCCCTCGGACTCGGTCCCGGCCCTCATCCCCTTCGACGCCGCCACGAAGAAGGCCCTCGAGCTCACCTTCCGGGAGGCCCTGCGGCTGGGGCACAACTACGTCGGGACCGAGCACATCCTGCTGGCGCTGCTCGAGGCGGAGGGCGGCGAGGGGGTCCTCGTCGGGCTCGGGCTCGACAAGCAGGCCGTCGAGGAGGCGCTCACGTCCCTGCTGGCCCAGGTCACCTCGACGGGCGACACCCCGACGGCGTGACGGTTCGCTTTTCAACCACGCTGCGTGTGTGCAGTGCACTACAGAAGTGAGCTACCTTCCAGTAGCGGCACATACTGCAAGGCACACGACAACGGAGTTGGAGCCTTCATGACGATGATCGGCAGCCCCTGGGACGTCGAGCTCGGCCTCGACGCGACGGACACCGGCGCCCCGCGCCCCGCTTGGTCCGATCGGGTCGTCGACCTGCGTGTTCTCTCCCTGCACGGCGACGACGACGCCACCCTCGAGATGGCGCGCTGGTCGGCGGACGACCCGCTGGTCGCCGCCCTGACCGCCCAGCTCGACGACGCCCACCGGACCACGATCTCCTCCTGACCGCGTCCCCGACCGGGTCGGCCGCCGCCTCGGTGGCCGATCACGGTCGGTGACCATCGGCTCAGGTGTGGGCGTCGCCCACCCTCAGCTCCCCACCGGCGGTGACGTCGGCGTAGACGCCGGCGCACGCCCACTTGCCCGCGACCTCCTTCTTCTCGATGTCGACCCGGTTGTGCTTGGCCACGGTCCGCAGGACGTCCCGGTCCTCGGGCAGGTCCTGCTGCGCGAGAGTGGTCATGACGCACCGCATCGTCTGGAAGGTGTACGAGACCTTGACGTCGTCGCCGAACGTCATCTCCCGGCCCACCCAGTCGTTCTCGACGAAGCCCGGGTCGGTGTCGGCGAGCACCACGTTCGGCCGGTAGCGGGCCACCTCGAAGCGGCTGTCGGGCGCGAGCTCGCGCAGCTGCGCCAGGGTCGACTCGGTGATCACGTGCAGCGCCGCGAGGTCGTAGAAGCGCCCGGGCGGCGCGAAGGCCGCGACGTCGAACTTGCTGATCGCCTCGCCGGTGTCCTCGCGGCGGGCGGTCGTGGCGTCGATGATGTGCTGCGGCGCCAGGTCGTCGATCTCCGGCCAGATCTCCTCGAAGCCGACGCCCTCCGGCGGCGTCGTGATCAGCGAGACCTCGCGGCCGAGCACCGACGAGAGCGCCTGGTTGATGTCGGGGTCGTCGCTGCGACGGGTGGAGCCGTCGGGGAACGTGATGACCACCGGCGGCGCCGGCTCCCCGGCCACCGGCTCGCCGGCGAACGCGGCCGAGAAGCGCAGCAGGTCGGGCCACCGCTTCGGCACCTTCGCGCTCGCGACGATGCCGGTCTGGACGTCGAGCAGCGCGTAGGCACGGTCGCCCACCACGCCGCGCTCGTCGAACACGGCGTGCTGCAACGCCTCGCCCTGCATGGACTTGACCGGATAGCGGTAGATCGCGGCGATCGTCATGGCCGACTCCTACCCGACGAGTCCGGTCGGGGGAAGCAGGCCGTCCGGGCGGGGCCGACCGGTGCGCCACCACCGGGATGCACCGACTGGGCCGCACAGGGGGCGACCAGTCGGCCGCGGCACCGTAGCCGCGGTCGGCAGCTCGCCGGGAACCCGAGGCTGCGGATCGTTCCCGACGATGCCGCCCGCCGGATTCGTCCGATCGTCACCGGCGCTGTGGGGACCCTCCGACGCCCCTACGCTCTCCTCCCATGGCCACCGCGTCGACGCCCGACGTCCCGCCCGAGCTCCGCCGTGCCGTCGACGCCGTCCTGCCCGGCGCCCGGACCGACCTCGAGGCCCTCGTCCGCATCCCCAGCATCTGGGCCGATCCGGCCCACGCCGAGGACACCCGCCGCAGCGCCGACGCCGTCGCGACCCTCGCCCGCGAGGCCGGGGCGGCCACGGTCGACGTCCTCGCGGCCCCCGGCGGCGCCCCCGCGGTCGTCGCGCACTGGCCCGGTCCGGAGAACACGCCGACGGTGATGCTCTACGCCCACCACGACGTCCAGCCCACCGGCGGTGACGAGCTGTGGACGAGCGCGCCGTTCGAGCCGCGCGAGGAGGCGGGCCGCCTCTACGGGCGTGGCGCCGCCGACGACAAGGCCGGCGTGATGACCCACCTCGCCACGCTGCGCGCCTTCGACGGCCGGCCGCCGGTGGGCGTGACGCTGTTCGTCGAGGGCGAGGAGGAGTCGGGCTCCCCGACCCTGTCCGCGCTGCTCGCCGAGCACCACGAGCGCCTGGCCGCCGACGTCATCGTCATCGCCGACGCCGCCAACCCCGCCGTCGACGTCCCCGCCCTCACCACCAGCCTGCGCGGCCTCGCGAACATCGTCGTCGAGGTGGCCATGCTCGAGCGGGCGGTGCACTCCGGGATGCTCGGCGGCCCGGCCGGCGACGCGCTCACCGCGCTGTGCCGCCTGCTCGCCACGCTGCACGACGACAAGGGCTCCGTCGCGGTCCCCGGCCTCGTGCGGGGATCGTCGGAGGCGCCCGATGTCTCGGAGGAGCAGTTCCGCGGCGACGCGGGCCTCCTCGACGGGGTCGAGCTCCTCGGCACCGGCACCGTCCCCGAGCGGCTCGCCCACCAGCCCGCGATCGCGGTGCTCGGCATCGACGCGCCCGCCGTCGACGGCGCCGCGAACATCCTCGTCCACCGGGCCCGCGCGATGATCAGCGCGCGCCTCGCCCCGGGCGACTCGACCGCCGACGCGCTGACCGCGATCCGGGAGCACCTCGAGCGCCACGTCCCGTGGGGGGCGCACCTCGACGTGGCGCTGCACGCCTCCGGCGAGCCGTTCGCCCTCTCCCCCGTCGGCGACGTCTACGACCTGGCCCGGCGGGCACTGTCGGCCGCGTTCGGCAGCGAGACCGTCGAGATGGGGATGGGCGGCACGATCCCGTTCATCGCCGAGTTCGCCCGGACCTTCCCCGGCGCGACCGTGCTCGTCACCGGGGTCGGCGACCCCGCGAGCCGGTGGCACGGCATCGACGAGAGCCTCGACCTCGGGATGCTCGGGCGCTGCGTGCTCGCCGAGACGATGCTGCTGCAGTCCCTGGCGAGCTGACCGGCCCGCGGTTCGTCGGCCCGGCTCAGCGGCCGGTCAACCGATGCCCGGCGTCGTGGACGAGCTCCGCGACCAGGTCGGCGACGTGGTGGTCGCGCGCCTTCGAGAGCACCCGCCGGCCGTCGCGGCGCTGCGTGATCAGGCCGACCAGCCGCAGCTTGGCGAGGTGCTGCGACACCGCCGGGCGGGCCACGTCGAGGCGGTCGGCGAGGGTCGAGACGTCGAGCTCCGCGCCCGAGAGCAGCCACAGCAGCCGCAGCCGGGTGGGGTCGGCCAGCATCCTGAGCCCCTCCACGGCCGCGTCGATCTCCGCGTCCGGGGGCAGCTGTTGCCACCCCTCGGCCGCTGCATCGTTGTCGCGTGCGCACACGAGCACGTATGGTGGCACGGCAGCCCGGTGGACACCACCCTGGAGGTCTCCCATGACGACGAGCCGCACGTCCCCCGCCACCGGCGGGCACCACGTCGCACGCCGTCCCGAGGCCCGGGGCATTTCCGGACGACTCACGGTCCGGTCCTGCGGGCACGCCGACACGGGCAGTACCGACACGGGCAGCACCGACACCGGCAGCACCGACACCAGCACGACGGACACCGGCACGACGACCGCCGCGGCCGTCGTCGCGCAGGTCCGCGAGCTGCACCGCGAGCTGGCCCGCCGGACGACGCTCGCCCCGAGCCCCGGGTCCGACGCCCTGTTCGGCCGCCTCGTCGCCCTCGCCACCGACCCCGTAAGCGCCCGGGACGCCGACGCCGTCCTCGCCGACCCCGCGGTCGCCGCCCTGCTGCCCGACCTGCGCCGGCTGTGCGCCGACGGAGAGTTCGAGCTCGAGCGGTCCTGGACCCGACGCATCGTCGGGAACGCCGACCCGCGGGCCGAGCTCGCCCGGTTCCCCTACTGCGGCAACTACCGCGACCTGACCCGCCTCGAGCACCACACCGTCTCCGGTGTCGCCGACGCCCCGGTCCGCCGGGTCCTCTTCGTCGGCTCGGGGCCGCTGCCGCTCACCTCGCTGCTGCTCGCGCAGGAGTACGGCTGCCGCGTCGACAACGTCGACATCGACCCCGACGCGGCCGCCCTCGGCGCCGGGCTCACCGCGGCTCTCGGCACCCCGGGGCTGACGTTCCGGGTCGGCGACGTGGAGGACGACGCAGAGATCGACGGCTACGACCTCGTCTACCTCGCCGCGCTCGCCGGCCTCGAGCCCGACGCGAAGCTCCGCCTGCTCGCCCACCTCGGGCGATGTCTGCGCCCGGGCACCCTCGTCCTCGCGCGCAGCGCCCACGCGCTGCGGGCGCTGCTCTACCCCGTGCTCGACCCCGAGTCGCTGCCGGGGCTCGACGCCCTCGCGGTGGTGCACCCGTACACCGACGTCGTCAACTCCGTCGTCGTCGCCCGGGTCCGGGGCTGATCACGCCGCCCGGGCAGGTTCCCGGCGCGCGAAGGCCGGCGCCCGCTCGGGCCGGAGACCGACCCCGATGAGGTAGGCGGGGACGAACGACATCGCCGGGAGCGCCTGGAGCACGCGCCGCAGCCCGGAGGGCGCGGCCGTCCGCCGCCCCTCGAGCACCGGGATGACGATCATCCGGTGCAGGAGCCGCTGGAGGCCCTGGACCAGCGCGGTCGGCAGGAAGCGGCGGCGGCGGACCGCGGCGAGGTCCCGCGACCGCACGGCACCGCGCAGCAACGGCCCGGCGAGGAGCGACGCGGCGGCCACGGCGTCCTGGATCGCCAGGTTGATGCCCACGCCCCCGATCGGCGACATCGCGTGCGCCGCGTCGCCGAGACAGAGCAGCCCGTCGAGATGCCAGCGCTCGAGCCGGTTGAGCTGGACGTGCAGCAACTTGACGTCGTCCATCGACGGGATCGCGTCGACCCGGTCGGCGAACTCCGGGACGAGCTCGGCGACGTCGGCGCGGAACGCCTCGATCCCCCGCTCGCGCAGGGCCTCGTCGGTGCCCTTGCGGGTGATGTAGGCGATCTGGAAGTAGTCGTGCCGCGGGATGAGCACGGCGAAGCGCCCGAGGCCCATGCGACCGGACAGCGCGGAGGCCGTGTCGCCGTCGCGCCGGGGCAGCCGGAACCACCAGGCGTCCATCGGGCAGGGGTACTCGGTCACGGGGAGGTCCGCCTCCGCACGCACCACCGAGCTGCGGCCGTCGCAGGCCACGGTCAGGTCGGCCGCGATCTCACCCTCGACGCCGTCGGCGGTCCTGTAGCGCACGCCGGTGACGCGTCCGCCGTCCCGACGGAGGCCGAGGACCTCGGTCTCTGTGCGCAGGGTGAAGGTCGGTTCCCGACGAGCCTCGTCGGCGAGCAGGTCGAGCAGGTCCCACTGCGGGACCATCGCGACGTAGGGGTGCCGCACCCCGACCCGCGCGAGCCGGCGGAAGTCGCCGACCCGCAGCATCCGGGGCGGCCCGTCCCCGGAGCCCACGGCGTCCGCGGGGAAGGCGACCTCCTCCATGCGGCTCTGGGTGAGCGCGGCGAACCGCTCCCCCAGCCCGAGGTCGTCGAGGAGCTGCATCGTCGTCGGGTGGACGGTGTCGCCGCGGAAGTCGCGCAGGAAGTCCGCGTGCTTCTCGAGCACCGTGACGTCGATCCCGGCCCGGGCGAGCAGCAGCCCCAGCATCATCCCGGCCGGCCCGCCGCCGACCACACAGCACGTCGTGCGCTCCATCTCCGACCCCTCACCCACGGAACTCATTGTCTGATGACTTCGAGGGTGGACCCGTCGGGACCGGAAGTCAACGCTCCATGAATTCGTTAGGGTGACGGTATGGCGTCGTCGGGCTCGCGGACCGGACGGCGGCCGGGCGACTCGGGCACGCGCGAGGCGATCCTGGCCGCGGCCGCCGGGCACTTCACCGAGCAGGGCTTCCGCGGCACCACCGTCCGCGCGGTCGCCACGGCCGCCGGGGTCGACCCCGCCCTGGTCCACCACTACTTCGGCACCAAGGACGGCCTGTTCGCCGCGTCGATGGCCCTGCCGTTCAACCCGGCCGACGTGGTCGCGCGCGTGGTGGAGCCGGGGATCGACGGCCTCGGCGAGCGGCTCGTGCGGACCCTGCTCGGCGTCTTCGCCCAGCTCGGCGACGCCAACCCGATGCTCGCGCTGCTGCGCTCCGCCGCCGCTCACCCGCCCGCCGCGCAGATGCTGCGCGAGTTCCTGGGCGAGGCCGTCCTCGACCGCGTCGCGGCCGCCGTCGACGCCGACCGGCCCCAGCTGCGGGCGGCCCTGTGTGCCTCGCAGGTGGTGGGCATCCTCGTCGCGCGGGAGGTGGTCGCGCTGCCCGCACTGGTGGAGGCCGACATCGACACGCTCGTCTCCGCGTACGGGCCGACCCTGCAGCGCTATCTCACCGGCGAGTTCTGACCCCCGTCACTTCCGCAGCCCGCGCCGCAGCTGCCCCACCTCATCGCGCTGCGCTCGCTCGACGAGCGCGACGGCCTCCGGGCCGGGGACCGCCCCGGGCGGTCCGCACCCCCGCCCGTTGCGCGCCGCACACAGCCGGCGCGGTCGACGCGCGGGCCGACCGACGTTGCTGCGCGCAACGCCCCGCGACGATGCACGTGGAAGCGCCCAGCCGTGTGCGGGACGCAACGGGTCCGCCGCGTCCCGATCGTGTGCGGACGCGGCGGTGAGTGGAGCGTGTCGCGGGGTGTGCGTGGCCGGGCACGGACACGGTCCACGACCGCGTCCCCACCCACCGCACTCATCCCCCGGCCCACCGCGACCGGCCGGATGGACTTCGACGGATCCGGGCCGCGATTCCTAGCGTGGGCGCCCAGCTCCCCAGCGACCGCGACCCGTCGAGGATGGCCGATGTTCAAGGACTTCCTGCTGCGCGGGAACGTGATCGACCTGTCGGTCGCCGTCGTGATCGGCGCGGCCTTCACGTCGGTGGTCACGGCGTTCACCGACGCGTTCCTCAAGCCCCTGATCCAGCTGCTCTCCCCGGCGAGCGAGCAGTTCCGGGGCACGATGAAGGTCGACGGCGTGGTGTTCGACTACGCCTCGTTCATCAACCAGGCGATCACCTTCCTCATCACCGCGGCGGTCGTCTACTTCCTGGTGGTCGCGCCGATGAAGGCCCTGCAGGCCCGCCGGCTGCGGGGTGAGGAGTCGGGCCCGGCGCAGGCCACCGACGTCCAGCTCCTCACCGAGATCCGCGACCTGCTGCAGGACCGGGCGACGGAGCCGGCCCGGCCGGCGGAGGAGCCCCGGGTCGACCCCGCCGGGACCGCGCCGTTGCTCCCGCCGGTCCGGTTGCCGGCCGCACCCCCGGTCCGGCCCGGACCGTCCCGGGACCTCGCCATAGCGGGCCGGGCCCCGCGCCACGGCCGCAGCTGACCCTTCCCGACGACCTCCCGGGGCCGGTCGCGCGGTGGGTCCGGCCGGGGCGGCTACCCTCCCGGGCCGTGCCCGCCGAGCAGCCCACGATCCTCGCGACCTCCGGCGGCCTGCGCGCCTCCGACCGGCTCGACTGGGAGCCCTCGGCGATGACCCACCACGCGGTGGAGCTCGCGGGCGTCGTCGGGCGGGCGCCCCGGGTCTGCTTCCTCGCCACCGCCAAGGCGGACGACCCGCGCATCGTCATGACCTTCTACGACAACGCCTGGCGCCTCGGCTGGGCGGCGAGCCACGTCGCGCTCATGACGATGCCGAACGTCGACGACCTCCGGGAGCACCTGCTCGCCCAGGACGTCGTGTGGGTGTGGGGCGGGAGCGTCGCGGGCCTGCTGGCGCTCTGGCGCCTCCACGGGCTCGACACGGTGATGCGCGAGGCCTGGGAGGCGGGCGTCGTCCTGACCGGGGTCTCGGCCGGCTCGATCTGCTGGCACGTCGGGGGCACCACCGACTCCTTCGGCCCGGAGCTGCGCCCGATCACCGACGGCCTCGCCCTGCTCCCCTACGCCAACGGCGTCCACTACGACAGCGAGGCCGGCCGCCGCCCCCTGCTGCACCGCCTCGTCGCCGACGGGACGCTGCCCACCGCGTACGCCACCGACGACGGCGCCGGCCTCCTCTACCGCGGGACCGAGCTGACCGAGGCCCTGGCCGACCGCCCGCGCGCCGGCGCCTACCGGGTGGAGCGGGTCGACGACGGCTCGGTGGTGGAGACCGAGCTCGACGTCCGCCGCCTCTGATCACCCGACCGGCGCGCCCGTCACGACGACGGCGCGTGGCTCAGGTCGACGACGCAGAAGAGGTTGCCGTCCGGGTCGGCCAGCACGACGAAGTCGGGGTTCTCCGGATAGTCGGTCCATCCGGGGTCGGCCGCGCCGAGCTCGAGCAGGCGCCGGACCTCGGTCTGCTGCTCCTCGACGCTGTCGACGAACAGGTCCACGTGCACGCGGGGCCTCGGCTCGACCGGCGACCCGCTGCGCATCAGCCCGAGCGCCTCCTCACCCGCCTCCGTGACGAGCGTCCGCCAGGTGTCACTGGCCCACCGCGCGCTGTCGCGCAGATCGAGGGCCGTGGACCAGAAGGTGGCGGCGCGGTCGAGGTCCGCGACGCCGAGGACGGGGAAGCCGAGACGCAGCATCCCGACACCCTGGCCGACATCCCTGCCCGCGTGCAGCCGACCGGCCGACACTCCTCGGTCACAATGGCCGACATGGCGCAGCGAGTGGCGGTTCCCGACGACCTCGACGCCCCCGGCCTGCCCGAGGCGCCCGACTACGTCGACGCCTACGCCGCGTCCGTGCCCGATGCCGCCGACCGCACCGCCCGCCAGTGGGCGGACCTGGTGCTCGGCGGCGCGCCGGACGCGCTGCTACCGGCGGTGCGCCTCGCCCAGCGAGCCATGGGACTGAGGCTCCTCCCACCCCGCGCTCCGAACCTGGCGCTGGGCTGGGCCGTCCTCGACGACCGGCCCGACCAGGTCGTCCTCGGCGTGGAGGGGCTGCTCTTCACCCCGCGAGTGGTCCTGAGCGTGCGCCACGAGGCGCTGCTGATCACCACCTTCCTGCGGCATGCACGGAACGCTCGGGAGTGCGGTGTGGGCCGTCGGGTCGCCCCTGCACCGCGCGACGGCCCGGAGCCTCGTCGCGGTCGCCGAACGGATCAGCGCTCCCTGATCCGCCCGCATCCGGCCGGCCTGCAGGCAGACTCGGACCATGATCCCGGCGCTGATCATCCTCGGGGTCGCGGTCGCGGCGCGGTCCCTGCTCGCCGAGTGGCTCGACCGGATGCTGCTCGGCGCGCCGGTCGTCATGGTGCTCGCGGGCGCGGTCGCGGCGTTCGCCCTCCCCGGCGACGCCCTCGCGCTCACGCTGGACACCGAGCTGGCGCAGCGGTTCGCGGAGATCCTGCTCGCGGTCCTGCTGTTCGTCGGGGCCACGGCGCTGCGCGGCGGCCGGCTGTGGGGGCCCGCCCCCGGACCGGTGCTGCGACTGCTCGCCGTCGCGCTGCCGCTCGGCCTGGCCGCCGCGACCGGGGTGGGGCTGCTGCTCCTGCCCGCGCTGGGGTGGCCGGCGCTGCTGGTGCTGGCGTGCGTCGTCGTACCGATCGACTTCGCGGCCGCCGAGGGGGTGGTGCACGACCGCAGCCTCAGCCACCGCGTCCGCACCGCCCTCAACGTCGAGAGCGGCTACAACGACGGCATCGTCTCGCCGGTCTTCCTGTTCGCCCTGATCCTCGCCGGCGACCGCACCGCGGAGCGCACCCCCGGGGACGCGCTGGGCACCGCGATCCCGTTCTCGCTCGTCGGGATCGGGGTGGGGCTGGCCCTCGGGTTCCTGCTCGGCTGGCTGCTCGACCGCGGGAGCCGGGTGCAGGCCACCACCGAGGCGTCACGGCGGGTGTTCGTGCTGGTCGCGCCGGTGCTCACCTATGGCGTCGCGGTGGCGCTCGGCGGCAGCGGCTTCGTCGCGTCCTTCGTCGCCGGGGTCGCCTTCCGCTACGTCCACGGCGTCCTGGCCGCGCGCCGGGCCCGGCGGGCGCGGGAGCGGCCGTCGTCGGGGGTCGGTGAATACCGGCTCGCCGCCGGGGACTACCTGCTGCTCACCGAGGTCACCGCCCTCATGACGATGCTGATGTGGTTCGTCGTCGGTCTCGGGGCGGTCGTGACCTTCGCGGAGGGCGTGTCGTGGCGGGCGATCGTCTACACGCTGGCGGCGCTCACCGTGGTGCGGCTCGTCCCGGTGCTGCTGGCCTTCGTCGGGTCCCGCTTCACCCGCCGTGAGCGGCTCCTCGTCGGCCTGCTCGGGCCACGCGGGACCTCGTCGATCGTCTTCGGGCTGCTCGCCGTGAACACGCTGCCCACCGGCCCGGTCGCCGACCTCGCGCTCACCGTGACCGTCCTCTGCGTCCTGGTCAGCGCCCTCGTCCACGGGCCGGGCGCGCCGCTGCTCGCCCGGGCGATGGCCGTCCGCCCCCGCGCGCGGGCGGCCTCCTGATCAGGCGCGCGCGAGCAGTTCGCCGTGCGGGATGAGGATCCAGCCGTCGGGGTGGGCCGCCCAGTCGCGCCAGGCCTGCGAGATCGCCGCGAGGTCGTCGGCGGTGGCCAGGCCCCGCTCGAGGGCCGCGCGCCCGACCGCGGAGTGAATCCGCTCGGCCCACATCCCGCCCCAGCGCGCGCGGTCCTCCGGGGTCGCGTAGCACCACACCGACGCCGAGGGCGTGACCTCGTCGAACCCGGCCTCGTGGGCCCAGGCCAGCAGCCGGCGGCCCGCGTCGGGCTCGGCGTCGTTGCCGCGGGCGACGGCACGGTAGAGCTCGAGCCAGGCGTCCAGGCGCTCGTCGGCCGGGTACCAGGTGAAGGCCGCGTAGTCGGCGTCGCGCACCGCGACCACCCCGCCGGGCCGGGTCACCCGGCGCATCTCGCGCAGCACCGCGACCGGGTCGGACACGTGCTGGAGCACCTGGTGGGCGTGGGTGACGTCGTAGGCGTCGTCGGGGTCGGTCAGCGCGTAGGCGTCGTCGACCGCGAACTCCACCGCCACCCCGCGCTCCGCCGCGCTCGCGCGGGCCGCGCCGAGCGGGTCCTCGGTGATCTCGACCCCGCGCACCCGCCCGGGCGCGACCGCGGCGGCGAGGTCGATCGTGATGCTGCCCGGGCCGCACCCGACGTCGAGCAGGTCGAGGCCCGGGCGCAGCAGCGGCAGGAGGTAGGCCGCCGAGTTCGCCGCGCCGCGGGCGGCGTGGTTCCCGACGACGACCTGGCTGTGGCCGTGCGTGTACACGTCGCGGGGAGGCACGACGACGATCGTCCCCCGCGCCCGGCCCGGCCCGCCAGGGACCCACGCCGGGCCTCGACCTGGCCGCGACCCGCTGAGCCGCGACCCCGATCGTCGTCAGGACCGGCGCACCCGTTCGTCGACGACCCGACGCGCCTTGAAGGTGGTCTCCGGGAGCACTCCGGGGTCGAGCAGGGTGACCGGGACCCGGATCTGCAGGGTGCGCCGCAGGGCGTCCGCCACCCGGTCGGCCAGGGCGGCCCGTTCGTCGTCCGCCCGCGGCGCAGCCGGCCCGAGCTCGGCCTCCACGGTCATCTCGTCCATGGCCCCGACGGTGTGCACCCGGATCCGGAACTCAGGGCCCAGCTCGGGCACCGTGCGCAGGGCCGTCTCCACCGCACTCGGGAACACGTTCGCCCCACGGATGACGAGCATGTCGTCGAGCCGGCCGAGGACGCCCTCGGGCAGCCGCGGGTAGGTGCGCCCGCAGGGACAGGGATCGGTGTCGAGGTAGCTCTCGTCGCCCGGCGCGAAGCGGATCATCGGCTGGGAGTCGCGCCAGAGGTGGGTGTAGACGACCGCGCCGCGCGCGCCGACGGGGATCGGCGCGTTGAGGTCGCCGGCGTCGACGACCTCGGTGAAGACCTCGTCGTCGATGAGGTGCGTCCCGGTCCCGGCCTCGCACCCGACGCTCGTCTGGAACGGGTACATCTCCGACGTCGACCCGGCGTCGCTGACGATCGCGCCCCAGCCCTCCTCGATGATCTTCCGCGTGCCGGGCAGGCTGCCCCCGGGCTCGCCACCCACGAGGATCCGGCGGACCGGGCCGGCGGCGAGGTCGATCCCGAGGCGCTCGGCGACCGAGAGCAGGTGGATGCAGTACGACGGCGTCGCGCTGAACACGGTGCTGCCGAGGGTTCGGATGAGCTCGAGGTGGCGCTCGGAGTCGGTGACGCCGAGCGGGAAGACCGTCGCGCCGATCCGCTCGGCCCCCTGGACGACGCCCCAGCCGCCGAAGAACAGGCCGAACGGGAACCCGACCTGCACCAGGTCGTCGGGACGGATGCCCGCGCACCACTGCGCCATGGCGTGAACGTCCGCGGCCCGACGCCAGTCGGTGTGCGAGACCGCGTACATCGTCGGGGTGCCCGAGGTCCCCGACGAGCCGTGGATGCGCGCCGTCGCACCTGGTCCGGTGGACGGCGTGTAGCTCCCGAAGGGCGGGTGCTCGCGCTGGTCGGCCACCAGCATCTTCTTGGTGATCACCGGGACGCGGGTGGTGAAGTCCTCGAGGGTCGTGACCTGGTCGGGGTGGAAGCCGTGCGCGTCGTAGTGCCGCCGGTAGAAGGGCAGCTCGGTGTAGGCGTAGTGCAGCTGGTGGCGGATGCGTTCGAGGATGCGGCCGCGGCGCGCCGCCGGATCGCAGGTCTCCCGCTCCTCGTCCCAGAACCGCGGGAAGCCCCGGGAATCGACCGCGGGCCCGGTCGGTCGGATCGGGGTCGGCCGCGTCGCGACGGTCGGGTGCGTGGTCATCCCGCCCCTCCGACCAGGCCCTGGGCCTCGGCCACGTCCCAGTAGGAGTGCAGTCCGCGTACGTGCTGCCCGCCGTCGACCGGGATGAAGTGCCCGGTGATCCGGCCCGCCTCGGGCGAGAGCAGGAACATCGCGACGTCGGCGACGTCGGAGGCCTCCTGGTGGCGCGGGGGTGCGATCAAGGTGCGGTCGAGGAACTCCTGACCGATCTGCCCCACCGTGAACCCCGCACCGAGCGGGGTGTTGACCGTGCCGGGGCCGATGCTGTTGGCCCGGATTCCGTGGCGGCCCAGCTCGCCGGCGCAGACCTGGGTGAACTGCATGATCCCGGCCTTCGCCGCGCAGTAGTGCCCGAGCCCGTCGGTGGCCGCCACCGCGTTCAGCGACGCGATGTTGACGATCCCCCCGCCGGTGCCCGCGGCGATCGCCCGCCGGGCATAGGCGCGGGTGCACAGGAACGTGCCCTTCAGACAGGTGTCGACGATGAGGTCCCAGTCCTCCTCGCTGGTGTCGGCCACCAGCGAGAGCGACGCGGTGCCCGCGTTGTTCACCAGGTGGTCGACCCCGCCGAAGCGCTCGGTGGCCAGGTCGAAGGCCGCCTCCACGTCCGCGGCGACGGCCACCGAGCCGTGGGACCAGGCGATCTGTTTCCCGGCGTCGAGCAGGGCGTCGGTCGCGTCGATGTGCTCGGCGTCGATCTCGAGGCCGACCACGGTGGCGCCGCGGGCGAGGGACGCCGCCGCGATCGCCGCGCCGATGCCGCTCCCGGCGCCCGTGACGAGCACGGTCCGGTCGGTCAGGTCCATGGCTGCTCCTCGTCGAGCACGTGAGGGTCGTCGGGTGGCCTCATCAGCCGGAGCTGCCCTTCGTGTTCCACCCGCCGTCGACCGGCAGGATCTCGCCGGTGCAGAAGGCGGCGTCGTCGGAGAACAGGAAGGCCGCGGCCCCGGCGATGTCCTCCGGGGTCCCGAGGCGCGGGATGATGTGCGCGGCGGTGAAGTTCTCGCGCATGCTCTCGGTGATCCCGGCGAGGATCGGGGTGTCGATCGTCCCGGGACAGATGCAGTTGACCCGGATTCCGCGCGGCCCGTACTCCATGGCGGCCTGCTGGGTGAGGCTCACGACCCCGCCCTTGGCCGCGGAGTACGCCGCGAGGTTCTCGAGGCCCTTGAGCGCGGCCATCGACCCGATGTTGACGATGCTGCCTCCGCCGGTCTCGAGCATCCGCGGGATCGAGGCCTGCATCCCGAGCCAGACGCCCTTGAGGTCGGTCCCGACGACGTGCTCCCAGCCGGCGTCGTCGAGGTCGACCACGGTGTCGGGACCGAGGGTGTTCGTGACGCCGGCGATGTTGCCGAGGAGGTCGAGCCGCCCGTAGGCGCCGACCGCCTCGTCCATCAGCCGCTTCCAGTCGCCGCGTTGCCGCACGTCCATGACGACGTGGGACGCCCGGCCCCCGTCGGCGACGATCTGCTTCACCGTCGAGTCGTCGTCCTGGAGGTCCCCGACGACGACCGCCGCGCCCTCGGCCGCGCAGCGCAGGGCCACGGCGCGCCCGATCCCCTGCACCCCGCCGGTGACGACCGCGACCCGCCCCTCGAAGCGGGCGACCCCAGGGGCCATCACGCGATCCCGAGCGCGACGTTCGCCATCCTCTGACGGCGGGCCATGCGCTGGTTCGCCTGGAAGTTCGGCATCACGTACCGGGCGAACATCTCGAGCGAGCGGTTCCACTTGTCGGTGGTGACCCAGTCGCGGCAGTTGATCAGCAGGGTGCCGAACCCGCCGACCTCCTCCTCGAGTTCCTGCAGCTGCTTCGCGCACTCCTCGGGGCTGCCGATGATCCAGGGGATGTTCTCGGCCATCCACTCGAAGGTGAGCTGCTCGTCGCCCATCGTCTCGTCCTTCTTCATGAGAGCGCCGAGCCCGAGACCCTTGAGGTAGTCGTAGGAGCGCTTGACGCCCTCCCGGATGTCGTTCATCGCCTGGTTGCGATCGTCGGTCACGTAGACCTCGCGCACGATCCGCCAGTTCTCCCGCGTCACGGCCTCGTCGATGCCGGAGCGGGCGCCGGCCTCGAGCATCGCCGAGCCCATCGCCTTGAGGTCGGGGGCGAGCGAGTACGAGCCGTTGTCGATCGGGGCGAAGTGCACGCTCAGCGGCTTCCAGCCGCGCTCGCCGCACTTCGCGTAGTTGTGCGTGCCGGTCAGCCCGGCGATCGCGAAGGGCGGCACGTCCTGGTATGGCCCGACCTGGAGCTGGCGGTTCTCGTACTTCCAGTAGATGCCCTCGTAGCTGACCGGGTCCTCGGACGTCAGCAGCTGCCAGATGATCTCGAGGGCCTCGTTGGTGCGCGGGGCGGCCTCGGAGGGCTCCAGCCCGAACAGCGCCTTGTCGGTCGGCAGGCCGCCGCCACCGAAGCCGTACTCGAGCCGGCCGTGCGTGAGGTGGTCGAGGAACGCGAGGCGCTCGGCGACCATGAACGGGTCCTGGTAGGGCAGGTTCACGACCCCCGTCCCGAGCCGGATGCGGCCGGTGAGCGCCGACGCCTTGGCGATCATGAACTCGGGGACGGGCACGTTCTCGAAGCCGCCGGTGTGGTGCTCGCCGATCCAGAACTCGTGGAACCCGAGGCGCTCCGCCTCGACCACGGCCGCGATGTCGCGGTCGTAGGACAGCGTCCAGTTCTCGATGGGCGGGTGCTCGGGCATCGTGAAAAAGCCGAACTTCATCGGTCGCTCCTCAGCTCGACGCGCTCGTCCGGCGCGACAGGACGTGCCTCGTTCCCGACCAGCGGTTTGCTCTTCGGGTGAGAACCACTGTGGCGTGGTTCACGCGCCGGTGTCAACGACCGGGACATAGACCCACGACGACGGGCCCCTGGGCTTGTTAGTCGACCACGCGTTTGCTTACATGGCGTCACATCCCACGACCTCAGGAGCACGTGTGTCCGTCCCACCGGCGCTCGACCCGCGCCCCACGACACAGGTGGCCGACGACGGCCGCCACGTCGTCGCGGGCGGACGGTGCCGGCGCTGCCACGAGGCCCACGCCTTCCGGTGGCCGCGCTGCGCGACCTGCGGCGGGGAGCTCGAGCCCGCGACCTTCGGGCCGGGCGGCACCGTCTGGAGCAGCACCGTCGTCCGCATCGCCGTCCCGGGCCGCACCGCGCCCTACGTTCTGGCCTACGTCGACCTCGACGACGGGCCGCGGGTGCTGGCCCACGTCGCGCCCACCGCAGACGACGCGGTCGAGGCCGTCCCGATCGGCTCGCCGGTGCTGCTGACCTCCCCCTCCCCCGCCGGCGACCCCACCGTGGAGCCGCAGCGGTGAGCGCGCCGGTGGCCGTGCTGGGCGTCGGCACCTCGCACTTCGGGCGGCAGCCCGGCCGCGACCTCATCGCCCTGGCCCACGACGCCGTGCGCGAGGCGTTCGACGACGCCGCGGTCGAGCAGGTCGACGCCGTCTGGGTCGGCACCGTGTTCGCGCCCGCCGGGGTGGCCCAGCGCGTCCTGCGGGCCATCGGGATCACCGGCGTCCCGGTGATCACCGTGGAGAACGCCTGCGCCAGCGGCACCACCGCGTTCGCCGAGGCCCGGGAGGCGGTGCGCAGCGGGCGCCACGGCCGGGTCCTCGCTCTGGGGCTCGAACAGATGAGCACCGCCTTCGCCGGGGCCATCGTGCCCGAGCCGACCGACCCCGAGGGCCGGACCGGACTGGCGCTGCCCGCCCTCTACGCCATGGCCGCGGCGCGCCTCCTGCACGAGGGCGCGGTCACCCCCGAGCAGCTCGCGGCCGTGTCGGTGAAGAACCACGCGCACGCCACGCACAACCCGCGCGCCCAGTACTCGGGCGAGTACACGGTCGCCCAGGTGCTGGACTCGCCGATGATCGCGGACCCGCTGACGCGGCTGCAGTGCTGTCCCGTGTCCGACGGGGCCGCCGCCGCCGTGCTCGGCCGCCCCGCGGGTGCGGCCGGCGAGGTGGTCGTCCGCGGGCTGGCCCTGCGCAGCGGCACCACCTGGAACCACCGGTCCCCGCACGTCTGGGGTCACGACCTCGTCCGGGACACGGCGGCCGACGCCTACGCCGAGGCGGGGCTCGACGCCCTCGACGACGTCGACGTCGCGGAGGTCCACGACGCGTTCACCGTCGGCGAGGTGGTGACGACGGAGGCCCTCGGGCTGTGCACCCCGGGCGACGGCGGGGCCGCCGCGGCCGCCGGGGTGACCGCGCTCGGGGGGAAGACCCCGGTCAACCCCTCGGGCGGACTGCTCTCGCGCGGCCATCCGCTCGGGGCCACCGGTCTCGCCCAGATCGCCGAGATCACCTGGCAGCTCCGCGGCACCACCGGCGGCCGTCAGGTGGACGGCGCTCGCCTGGGGCTCGTCGAGACCATGGGTGGCGGGGTCTCCGTCCTCGACGGGAACGCCTGCGTCGTCGCCCTCCTGGAGCGCCGGTGACCGGGCCGCTGACCGGGCTCGAGGACGCCGACCTGCTCTCCGAGGAGGCCGTCGCCGACCCGTACCCCCTGCTCGCGGCCCTGCGCGAGCACGACCCCGTGCACTGGAGCGCGCGCTACCGCTCGTGGTTCGTGACCCGCCACGACGACGTCACGGCCGCCCTGCGCGACGCCCGCTTCTCCTCCGACCGGATCGCGCCCTACCGGCGCGCCAAGCTCGACGGGCCCGACGCCGACCCGGCCCTGCGCGCCGCCTTCGGGGTCCTCGAGGACTGGATGGTCTTCAAGGATCCGCCCGACCACCGGCGCCTGCGCCGCCTCGTCGCGCGCGCCTTCACCCCGCGGGCCGTGACACTGATGGCGCCGCGCGTGCGGGCCATCGCCGACGAGCTCCTCGACGCCGTCCTCACCCGCCGCGCCGGGCCGTCCGAGGCCGACCTGATCCAGGAGTTCGCCTACCCGCTGACCGCGTCGGTGATCGCCGAGATGCTCGGCGTCCCGAAGGAGGACCGGGAACGGTTCAAGGACTGGTCCGACGAGATCACGGGGCTCGTCTTCGGCGGCCTGGGCAACGCCACGCGGCACGACCGGGGGGCCCGGGGCATGCGGGAGCTCACCGAGTACCTGGGCGGGCTCGTCGCCGCCCACGAGCGCGACCCGGCCGACGACCTGCTCTCCGCCATGATCACCGCGCGGGACGACCGGGACGCCCTGAGCCCGGACGAGGTCATCGCGACCGGGGTACTGCTGCTCTTCGCGGGACACGAGACCACCACCAGCCTGATCGGGACCGGGCTCCTCGCCCTGCTCACCCACCCCGACCAGCGCCGGCTGCTGACGGAGCGTCGCGAGCTGCTCGACGGTGCCGTCGACGAGCTGCTGCGCTACGACGGACCGGCCAAGACGGTGGCGCGGGTGATGGCCGGGGACGTCGAGCTGCGGGGACGGACGTTGCGCCGCGGCGACCGCGTCTTCCTCAGCCCCGCCTCGGCGAACCGCGACCCGGCGGTGTTCGACCGTCCCGACGACCTCGACGTCACCCGTGACGTGCAGCGCCAGCTCGGCTTCGGGATCGGCATGCACTTCTGCCTCGGGGCCCCGCTGGCGAGGCTGGAGACCGGCATCGCGGTCCCGCTCGCCCTCGAGCGCCTCCCCGGCCTCCGTCCGGCGGCAGGCCCACGACAGTGGCACCCCGTCCTGCTCTCCCGCGGCATGGAACGATTCCCCGTCCGCTTCGACGCCGGCTGATCCCCCAGGAGCGTCATGCCACGTCCCAGCCGCTGGCCGGAGATCCTGCTCGCCGCCGGCGAGGAGTTCCGCGACCACGGGTACGAGAACGCCACCCTCGAGGGCATCGCCGCCCGCGTCGGGATCTTCAAGGGCAGCATCTACAACTACGTCGGCAGCAAGGAGGAGCTCCTCCTCGCCGTGGTGGAGGGCCCCGCGACGGCGCTGCTCGCCGAGCTCGACCGGCTGCGGTCCGACTCCGACAGCGGTGTCGCCGTCCGCCTGCGTGAACTCGTGCGCATGCAGGTCCGAATCTTCTCCGAGTACTACCCGGCGGCCTTCGTCTACCTGCGCAACATCGGTCACCTCGAGCAGTCGCCCCGGTTCGCGATGTTCCGGCAGATGGACCGTCGCTACATGGCCGACGTCGAGGCCCTCCTCGCCGAGGGGGCGGCCACCGGGGAGTTCTCGCTGGCCGCGGAGCCCCGCATCGTGGCCCGGGCGATCGTCGGGATGATCGACTGGATGCAGCACTGGTTCGTGCCGCGGGGGGCCGACGAGGACCTGCGCCTCGCCGACCAGATGGTCGCCCTGGCCCTCGGCGGGCTCGCGGCCGGCGGCAGCATGCGCGCCATGATCGGGGCCCTGCCGGGGGCCGCGCCGGCTCCCCTCGGCGCCGACGCCACCGCATGACGGGGACCGACCCGCTCGCACCGTTCCGGCTCGACGGGCGCGTGGCCGTGGTGACCGGGGCGTCGTCGGGGCTCGGGGCCCACTTCGCGCTCGCCCTCGCCGCGGCGGGCGCCCACGTGGTCCTCGCGGCTCGCCGTCGCGAACACCTCGACGCGGTGGCGGCGGCGGTCGGGCGGCGCTGCCTCGTCGTCGTCACCGACGTGACGGAGCCCGAGCAGTGCTCGGCCCTCGTCGACGCCGCCCTGGCGGAGTTCGGGCGCCTCGACGTCCTCGTGAACAACGCCGGCTCGGGCTACGCGGCCCGCGCCGAGCACGACGATCCCGCACGAGCCGCGGCGCTGCTGCAGCTCAACGTGCTCGGAGCCCTGCAGATGGCCGGCGCCGCCGGCCGCCCGATGCTGGGGGCGGGACGCGGCTCGATCGTCAACGTCTCGTCGGCGCTCGGCCTCGTGCCCCGGGGTCTCCCGCAGGCCGCCTACTCGGCCTCGAAGTCCGCGCTGCTCGGGCTGACCCGGGACCTCGCCCAGCAGTGGTCGGGGCGCGGGGTGCGGGTCAACGCTCTCGCGCCCGGCTTCTTCGCCTCCGAGATGACCGCGCCCCTGCTCGCCTCCGGGAGCGGGACCGCCCGGGTCCTGGAGAACACGCCGATGGGCCGGATCGGCCGTCTCGACGAGCTCACCGGACCCCTGCTGCTGCTCGCCTCCGACGCCGGCTCGTACATCACGGGCACCACGCTCTGCGTCGACGGCGGCTGGGCGATGCACTGAGCGGACCGTGTCCGACGGACACGGTCCGCTCGTCCCTCCGGCCCGCCCCGGGCCCCTCAGCGCTGCGCGCGCTCGACGAGGACGTCGGCGGCGAGCTTGCCGAGCGCATGTGCGGCGAGCGGGCTGTCGCCGGTGATGAGCTGCCGGTCGTGGTGCACGTGCCCGGCCATGTCGTCGTTCACGACGACGAGGCCCTGGGCCCGCAGCCCCTCGGCGAGCAGCCAGGGCATCCCGCCGGGGATGTAGCCGATGTCGACGTTGGCCCCGGTGTCGAGGGCGTCGGGGAAGGCGCAGACCTCGTAGCCCGCCAGGGGTGAGGTGTCCCGGTCGAGCCCGGCCGCCAGCAGCGCCGCCGGGCCGTGGCAGAGGGTGATCACGAAGCGGTCGTCGTCCGCGAGGGCCCAGTCGAGGACGGCCTGCAGGTCGCGGTCGTCGTGCAGGCCCTGCATCGCGCCGTGACCACCGGGGATGAAGACGGCGAGGTACTCGTCGAGCCCGCCGGCGATCACGTCGGCGAGCCGGCGGGGCTCCCGGAACTGCGGCAGGAACCGGTCGAGGGCCTCGTGGACGGCCTCGTCCTCGGGCGGCGTCGCCCAGAACTCGAGCTTCACCGGGTTCCCCGACACCGTCGCGACGTCGATCTCGAACCCGGCGCCCTGCAGGTGCATCAGCGGGAGCAGCGTCTCCACGGGGTGGTTGCCGGTGGAGAACAGCCGGCCGTTCGCCATCGGGAGGTAGCGCTCGTCGGCCCCGATCACGAGGATGCGCCGCCGCCCGCCGGTGACGGCGCCCTCGTGCTCCACGCCGTCGAAGTCGCTGCGCGGCGGCACGTACTGGCCGAGCGAGTAGGGCGAGGGGAAGAACGCGTCCCGCTCGGCCGGGTCGGGGGTCGGCTCCTGGGAGTCGCCACCGTGGGGCACGCTCATCTCGGTCATCCGAGAGGGGTCCCCGACCCGGCCCGGGCGCAACCCGGTGCTACTTCTTGGTCCAGGTGCAGGAGCCGCTGAACTCGATGTACTCGTCGGAAGACTTCACGACCATCGTCGAGCTGCCACTGACGTTGTCGTTCGCGTTGATCGAGCTGAGCTCACCGTCGGCACTGGAGAGGCGGGCCCAGTAGCAGTAGTTCGCACCGGTGGTGCGGTACGTGCCGGGCTGGATCTCCGAGCCGACCGCGTAGGTGCCGGAGCCGTAGGTCCCGGCGGGCAGGCTCGCGGCGGACGACGACCCCGACGAGGCGGAGTAGGTGCCCGACGAGCCGTAGCTCGGGGACGACGACGCGGCCGAGCCGATCGCGGCGACCCAGACCATGCAGATCAGCAGGCCGATCACCCCGAGCACGGCGCCCGCGATCGCGAGCCCGCGACCCACGCCGTGCTTCGACGCCACCACGATGCCGACGATCGAGAGCACGAGCCCGACCGGCGAGAGCACCCAGGAGATGACCCCGATGAACGGGATGAGCGCGAAGACCGCGCCGATCAGGGCGACGACGAAGCCGCCGGTCGCGAGGCCGTTGCGCGGGGCGGGCGGCGGCACCGGGACCCCGCCGGCGGGCACCTGACCCCAGCCGTACTGCGGCGGGACCGGGTACGCACCCGTCTGCCACGCCTGCTGCGAACCGTCCTGCTGCATCGTCATGCGAACTCCCCCGACCGAACCACTGCTGACACCGAACGTGTCGACGGCAAGGGAGAACTCGTTATCGGAGCAGTGGCACGTCACCCGTTCGGCCGCTGCTGTTCCTCCGGCTCACCGTGGGTACGGGTGACAGCCCCGGCGCCGCCGGAGCGGCGCCGGGGACTGCTCAGCCGCGCGGGGTCACCGTCGGCACCAGGTCGGGCGGCGGGGCGGGCCGCTGCTCCTGCGGGGAGGCGTCCGTGATGGGCGCCGCGCCGTTGGAGGTCAGCCGCACCGGGGTCAGCGGCACCGTGGCGCCGCCCTGCAGCCGCGCGACCGCGACCCCGCCGAGGCCGGCGTGGGAGTCGGGCGCGTAGCGGTAGAGCGGGAAGGCCGGTCCGCGGAACCCGTCGACCCCGCCGCCCTGGCGAGCCACGGCGTCGACCAGCCCCTTGCGGGTCAGCTGCGGCCCGGCGGCCTGCAGGGCCTGGACGAACGTGTAGGCCTGGGACATCCCGTAGATGCGGAAGCTGGTCAGCGGCTCGCCGTTCCCGTGGGCCGCCCAGACGCGGGAGAAGCCCTGCACCCAGGGGTCGGCGGTCTCCTCCGGACCGGCGAGGTACTTCGTCGTGAGCACCCCGTCGAGCGGGGCGGCTCCCGCCTGGCCCTGGCTGAGCCGGGAGAGCAGGCCCCCGACGAGGGTCGGGTCCGAGCCGACGTTGCTGTAGGCCCACTGCGGCCGGTAGTTGAGCCGCTGGGCCGCGAGCTGGCTGCGCGCGGTGTACGAGGGCACGGTGAAGCCGATGACGGTGTCGGCGCCGGCCGCCTGCAGCTGCGACACCTGGGGCGCGATGTCGGGGGCCCCGGAGGTGTACCGGGCCACCGAGACGATCTGGTTCGACAGGAACTGCCGCACCCCGACCTCGCCGTCGCGGCCGAAGTCGTCGTCCTGCAGCAGCAGCCCGACCCGGGCGCCGGGAGCGGTCTGCGCGATGTACTGGCCCAGGATCTTGCCCTCGACCTCGTAGTCGGGCTGCCACCCGAAGGTCATCGGGTTCTTCGCGGGCTGGTTCCACAGCAGCGAGCCGGACGAGGCGAACAGGTCGGGCACGCCCTCGCTGTTGAGGAAGTCGAGCACCGCGCCGTGGGGCGCCGTGCCGAGGCCGCCGAGGACCGCGAACACCTGGTCGCGCAGGACGAGCTCGTTGACGACCTGGGTGGTCTGGGTGGGGGTGTAGGCGTCGTCGCGGAAGACGTACTCGATCTTGCGTCCGTTCACCCCGCCGCGGGCGTTGACCCAGTCGAAGTAGGCCCGTGTGCCCGTGGGGATCTCGCTGTACCCGGGCGCCGCGACCCCGGTCAGCGGGAAGTGCGCGCCGACGCGGACGGAGGTCGGGGTGACCCCGACGTCGGAGGCGCCACCCGCTCCCTGCTCCTCCCGCCCACCCGCTCCGCACCCGGCGAGCACCGTCGCGGCCACCGCCGCGACGGCGATCGCCCGGATCGCCCGTCTCATCGATCCCATCAGGACCCTCCTCGCTCCCGGTCCGGCCCGTCGGCCGGTGTGGCGTCGTCCCGCTCCGCGGCGCGGTCGCCCGCGCGCTCCCGCGTGTCCTCGTCCCGGTCCGCGGGGCGCGGCGCGCTCGTGGTGTCGCCGCCCGAGGTCCCGCCGCGCCGGGGAACGAGGCGGCGCAGCAGGCCCGCGGCGCCCCCGGGGGCGAGGATCATCACCAGCACGAGGACGACGCCGTAGGTCAGGGGCGCGAGCTCGGCGGCCTGCACGTCGGACAGGCCCGCGCTGCCGCCCACCGAGGTGACCAGGGGCGGCAGGAAGACGATGACGATGCTGCCGAGGACGGCGCCGACGAGGCTGCCCAGGCCCCCGATCACCGCCGCCGCCAGCAGCGAGAGCGACAGGACGATGCCGAACCCGCTCGGCGCGGCCAACCGCGTGACCAGGGCCAGGAGCGTGCCCCCCAGGCCGGCGCAGACCGCGCTGACGACGAAGGCGAGCACCCGCAGCCGGCCGAGTCGCAGCCCGCTGAGCTCGGCGGCGACCTCGTCGTCGCGCACCGCCCGCCAGACCCGGCCGTAGCGCGAGGCGCTCAGGTTGGCCAGGGCGAACAGCACCAGGCCGGCGACGACCGCGCCCACGTAGGCGAGCCACTGCGTCGTCGTCGGGTCGGCGGCGAACACGAAGAAGTGGGCGTCGGCGAACCACGACGGCGTGCGCGGCGAGTCGACGGTGAGCCCCTGGTCGCCGCCGAGTAGGCCGTCGAAGGCCACCGCGAGCCCGGGGAGGCCGACGGCGAGGGCCAGGGTGGCGCCCGCGAGGTACGGCCCGTGCAGCTGCGCGGCCGCCGCCCCGACGACGGCCCCGACCAGCCCGGCCACCGCGGCCCCGGCGAGCATCGCCACCGGGAACGGGACCCCGGCCGGCAGCAGGAGGGCCGCGGTGTACGCGCCGACCGCCATGAACGCCCCGTGCCCCAGCGAGATCTGCCCATTGGTGCCGGTGAGCAGGGACAGGCCGGCGACCGCGGCGACGTAGTAGGCGAGGGTGGCGAGCTGGGACACCCGGAACGCGCTGAGCAGCTCGACCGCCGCCACGACCACCAGGGCCCCGACGAGCAGGACGAGCAGGTGGCGGCCCAGCGGCGTCGTGGGCAGCCACCGCCGACCGGGCCGCGGCCGGCCCTCTCGGGTGGTGGGGGCGGGGTCGGAGGTCGCCCGCGCGGCGGTGTCGGTCACCTCAGACCCTCCGGACCGTGGTGCGGCCGAACAGGCCGGCCGGGCGGACCAGGAGCACGGCCACGAGCACGACGAGGGCCGCCATACCGGCCAGCTCGGAGCCCAGGTAGCCGCTCACGTAGGACAGGGCGATCCCGAGGACGAGCCCGCCGACCACCGCGCCGCCGGGGCTCTCGAGCCCGCCGAGCACGGCGGCGACGAAGCCGAAGACGATCAACCCGTCCATGTAGGCCGGCCAGACCAGGCTGCCGCCCGCGATGAGGAGTCCCGACAGTGACCCGACGACGGCGGCGAGGGCCCAGCCGAGGGTGAGCATCCGCCCGACGGGCACCCCGAGCAGGCGGGCCACCTCCCCGTCGAACGCCGACGCGCGCAGGCGCAGGCCGAGGTCGGTGAAGCGGAACAGCGCGACGAGCGCGAGCAGGGTGACCGCGACGGCGCCGATGACGAACAGGCCGTAGGGGGTCACGGCGACGTTCACCCCGCCCACCTGCAGACCGGACAGCCCGAAGGGGGCCGGGAACGAGCGGTACTGGGCGCTGAACAGCAGCGACGCGAGCGCCTGCAGCGCGATGAAGATCCCGAGGGTGACGATCACGGGGTTGATCTCCGGGCCGTTCTCCACCGGTCGCATCACGACCCGCTCGATGACCGCGCCGAGGACCAGGCCCGTGCCCAGCGCCAGGACGAGCGCCGCGGCGTACGGCCAGCCGGCGTCGACCGCGAGCAGGGCGAGGTAGGTGGTGAACATGGCCATCGAGCCCTGGGCGAAGTTCACCACCCGGGTGGACCGCCAGATCAGGACGAGGGCGAGGGCGAACGCGGCGTAGATCGCGCCCTGGGACACGCCGCTGAGCGTCAGGTCGAGAAAGCGTTGCACGGGGCCTCCGGGATCGCGGATCGCAGGGCGGGGTCAGAAGCCGAGGTAGGCGTGGCGCAGGGCCTGGTCGGCGGCGAGCGACGACGCGTCGTCCACGGCGACGACCCGGCCGAGCGCGAGCACCACACCGAGGTCGGCGACCTCGAGGGCGATGCGGGCGTTCTGCTCGACGAGGACGACCGTGAGCGCGCGACGGTCGACCAGCTCGCGGAGCACGTCGAAGATCTGGGACACGACGCGGGGGGCGAGGCCCAGGGACGGCTCGTCGAGCAGCAGGACCTCCGGCTCGGTGAGCAGGGCGCGGCCGATGACGAGCATCTGGCGCTCCCCGCCGGAGAGCGTGTCCCCCGGGCTGCGGCGCCGCCCCGCCAGCGCGGGGAAGAGCTCGAGCACCGCGCCGAGGTCCCAGTGCCCCCGCTGCCCCGTCGCCTTCGCCCGGCGGCGCCCCAGCAGCGCCCCGAGGCGCAGGTTCTCCTCGACGGTCAGCTGCGTGATCACGCCCCGGCCCTCCGGGACGTGGGCGATCCCGGCGGCGGCGATGGCCTCGGGGGCGGCGCCGGTGAGGGCGCGGCCCCCGAGACGGACGTGACCGGTCCGGGGCCGCACCAGTCCCGAGATCGTCCGGAGCAGGGTCGTCTTCCCGGCCCCGTTGGCGCCGAGCACGGCGGTGATGCGGCCCGGCCGGGAGGGCAGGGAGACGTCGTCGAGGGCGGTGATCGGGCCGTAGGCCGCACTCAGGTGCTCGATCTCGAGCTCCGTGCCGAGCGGGGTCCCTACGCCGTCGGGGGCGCTCACGACCCCGCCCCGTCCGAGGGCCCGGCGCCGGCGGCCGGGTCGGCCCCGCCCCGGCGCTCCTCGCCCAGGTAGGCGGCGGCGACGGCCGGGTCGGCCTGGATCGCCGCGGGGTCCCCGCTCGCGATCACCCGGCCGAAGTCGAGCACGGTGATGCGGTCGCAGACCGCCATGACGAGGTCCATGTGGTGCTCGACGAGGACCACGGCCATACGGTCGGCCAGGCGGTGGATCAGCTCCCGCAGCTCGGTGATCTCGTCCGCCCCCAGGCCGCCCGCCGGCTCGTCGAGCAGCAGCAGCTCGGGGTCGCCGGCCAGCGCGCGGGCGAGGGCCACCCGCTTCTGCAGCGCGTAGGGCAGGGAGCCCGGGAGCCGTCCGGCGTGGTCGGCGACCCCGACCTCCTCGAGGGCCGCGCGGGCCCGGTCCGCCAGGGCCGCGTCGTCGCGGCGGGCGCCCGGCAGGGCGAGCAGGGCGGCCAGGAACCCGGTGCTCCGGTGCCGGTCGGCGCCCACCATGACGTTCTCGAGCACCGTGAGGCCACGGAACAGGCCCACGCCCTGGAGCGTCCGGGCCATCCCGAGCCCGGGGAGGCGGTGCGGGGCCAGCGCGGTGAGGGCACGGCCGTGGCGGTGGATCGTGCCCGCGTCCGGCTGCTGGAAGCCGCAGCAGACGTTGAGCAGGGTCGTCTTGCCGGCCCCGTTCGGCCCGATGATCCCGTGCACCTCGCGCGCCGCGACCGTGAGGGAGACGTCGTCGAGGGCGGTCAGCCCACCGAACCGGACCGTGACGGCCCCGACGGCGAAGACCCCGGTCGAGCGGTCCACGGCGTCGTCGACGACCGTCCCGGCGCTCTCCCCCGACGCTCTGCTCACGGCACCACCTTGGGCGCTGCGCCCGGGGGGACCTATGGGCGCTCAGCACGAAATGTGACCCCGGTCATGTGGCCCGAAGCACCAGCGTGCTGTCGGAGCCGGGGTCGCGGCGGCATGCTCGGCGGCGTGGAGTCGCCCGTCCTGGACGTGCGGGTGCGGGAAGCACTCACGGTGCTGTGCCGCGTGCTGCTCGAGGACCTCGACGGCCTCGCCGACGTCCTGACCCTGCGCATCATCGACGGCGAGGACGCCTACGCCGAGCGGGACGTCACGATCCGGGAGGACCTGCAGCCGACCTGCCGGGCGAACCTCGAGCGGGTGCTGCACGTGCTCAGCGGGGACCTGCCCCCCGACGCACGCCCGGCGTCGCTGACCATCCGCACCGGCCGGCGCCGCGCGCGCCAGGGCGTGCCGCTGGAGGCCATGCTGCGGGCGTACCGGTTGTGCGGACGGCTGCTCTGGGACCGGATGCGGGCCGCGTCCCGCGACCGGTTCGGCGGCGAGTACGACCAGGACCTGCTGGAGATCGCCAACGAGCTTTGGCGTGTCATCGACCAGAGCTCGGTGCGACTCGTGACCGCGTACCGCGCGGAGGAGGCCCTCGTGCACGGCCGCGACGTCGGCCGTCGGTACGCCGTCATGGAGGGGCTGCTCGGGGGACGCGGGAGTGACCCGGTGTTCGCGGCCGACGCCGCGCGGATCCTCGGGCTCGCCGAGCACGGTCGCTTCGTCTGCGTCCGGGCCGCCGCCCCCGACCCCGAGGCCGATCCCCTGGACACGCCCCGCGAGACGCTGGACGCCGCCGGGGTGGTCTCGGTGTGGCACCGCCGCCGCAGCGAGCTCGTCGGCCTCGTCGCGGTGACCCGCCCCGACACGGTCGCGACCACGGTCGCGGCGCTCGACCGGGAGGCGCGGGGGCCCGTCGGGGTGTCCCCGCCGGTGGACGGGTTGGGCGCCGCGCACCGCGCCCTGCGCGGGGCCCGTCTCGCCGCCCGCACCCTGCCGGAGGGCCGGGCCGCGGTGGCCTCGCTCGACGACCGGCTCCCCGAGGCGCTGCTGGCCGAGTCGCCCGAGGTGGCCGCGCGGCTGCGGCAGGCCGCGCTCGGTGGCCTGCTCGACCTCCCCACCGCCGAACGGCAGGTCCTGCTCGCCACGCTGGAGGCGGTGCTCGCCGTCGGCGGGTCGCCCTCCCACGCGGCGCAGGCCCTCTACTGCCACCGCAACACGGTGATGTACCGCCTCGCGAAGATCCGCACCCTGACCGGCCGCTCGACCTCGGAGCCCCGGGACCGCCTCATCCTCGCCCTCGGCATGCTGGTGCGCTGAGCACCCGCGCCGGCGTCAGCGGGGGTAGGTGCGGCGCAGGACCGTGATGAGCGACCCGGCCCGCGGCACCTCGAACTGCCAGCGCAGCGGCGTCGTCGCGTCGAGCGCGGTGATCACCACGGTCGGCACCCGGGCGTCCCGCGGGCTCGACCCCCGCCGCACCCCGATCCCCCCGGCCGCCGGCAGCACCCGGATCGTCGGGCCGGGGCGCGTCGCGTCGTCGCGCCGGTCGGCGGCGAAGACCACCTCGTCGTCGAAGAGCAGCAGCGAGCCGGGGGCGGCGCCGTCGGCGTGGTGCAGGGTCGGGCACCCCAGCTCGGGGTCGAGCAGCACCACCGGGCGACGGAGCCGCGGCGTCTCGGGCGCCCGCTCGCTCAGCACCAGGTACTCGCTGTCGCGCTCCGGCGGCACCCGACCCGCCCAGAGGACCTCCTCGACGTCGGACACCCCGGCGGTCGAGCCTCGCTGCCGCCACCAGCGCGGCCCCCACCACGGCGGTTCCGAGAGCAGCACCAGCCACGAGCCGACCGCCGCGAGGAACCCGCCGAGCACGAGCACGTCGCCGACCGGCCGGACGAGCAGCGGCAGCACCCCGAGGGTCACGAGGAACAGGCCCACACCGGGGACCACCGTGATCGGGACCGAGCGCGTGACCTGCGGCGACGCCCACGTCCGCCACGTCCCGCTCCACGCGAGGGCACCGGCCCCGAGCAGCCCGACCCCGACGACCAGCGCCAGGACCGACACCACCGACACCCGGACCTCCCCGACGCACCACGTCCTCGCATGACCTACCGCGAGGAGCCGTAGATCGCCAGTCCTGAGGTCAGGGGCGGGCGGCCCAGAGCGTCCGCTCGGTCCGGACGACGAGGTCGTCGCGCCGGGCGAGGCCCTCGGGCCCGGGGTCGTCGAGCAGCTCGTCGAGCGCGGCGAGGTCCTCGGCGGGCAGGTCGTCGGCGAACGCGTCGCGCATACCGCGCACGACGAGCGTGGCGTAGCGGCGGACCGCGTCGTCGCCCGGGCGCTGCTCGTCGATCGCGAGCGTGTGCCGGTCCTCGAGCGTGTAGCCGGCGTCGGCGAGCTTCACGCCCCAGTCGGCGCCGCGGTGCGGCATGTGCTCGGCCATCCGGCGGTCGACGGCGGCGTGGAGGCGGGCCTCGAGCCGGCCCGCCGGGGCGTCGTCGGGCAGGAAGCGGGGCATGCCGGCGAGCTCGACGACGGCCAGGAGCCCGCCGGGCGCCAGGACGCCCCGGAGGCGGCGCAGGACGAGATCGGGGTCGGCCACGTGGTGCAGCGAGGCGGACGCCCACACCAGGTCGGCCGGGCCGAGGTCGGGCCACGCGGCGTCGAGGTCGGCCTCGACGGTCCGCACCCGGTCGCCCACCCCGGCCCGGTCGGCCTTCCCGACGAGCCGCTGCAGGTGGGCGGCCGAGGCGTCGACGGCGGTGACGTGCGCGTCGGGGAAGTGGTCGAGCAGCGCGAGGGTTCCCGTCCCGGTCCCGGCGCCGAGGTCGACGATCTCCGCGGGGCCCGGGCGCAGCGGCAGCCGGGCGACGACCGACGCGAGGTGGTCGGCGAGCACCTCGGCGTCCAGGTCGAGGACGTCGGCCTGCCCGTCGTCGGCGTGACCGTGCCCGTGGCCGTGCTGCGCGTGGTCGTGGGTGCTGTGCTCCATGCCGCCGACGCTAGCGCCGCGATGCCCCGCGAGCATGAGCGTTTGCGCAGACGGCAAGAGATCGACCGATCCTGCTGCTCCACGCGCCGATCAGCCCTGGCGCTCGTCCTGCCCGTCCTGACGATGCCCGCGGCGGGCCTCGCGGTCGAAGATGCCGAGCACGTCGGCCGGGCCGCCGGCGCTCCCGATGGCGTGCGGGAGCATCGTCGGGAACTCCGCGGACTGGTTGGTCTCGATGCGGTAGCGCTTCGTCCCGAGCATCAGGACGGCGGTGCCGGACAGGACGACGAGCCATTCGCGACCCGTGTGGGCGCGCAGGCGCGCGGGGTTCTCCGGGGGCGGCTCGGTCAGCCGCAGGCGCATGATGCTCATGCCGGGCTCGGCGCGGATCGACCAGCGCCGGAGGCCGTGCACGCCGTCGATCATCGGGTTCGAGATGACCTCGTCGGTGGCGACCTCGACGAGCTGGTCGAGCGAGGTGTCGAGCGCGCGGGCGAGGGTGACGAGCTGGTCGAGGGCCAGGCGCCGCTGCCCGTTCTCGATCCGGCTCAACGAGGACTGGCTGATGTTCGCGCGCGACGCCAGCTCGTCGAGCGACCAGCCCTGGGCGACCCGCAGCGCCCGGATGCGGTTGCGCACGAGGGTGTCCAAGTCGTCGTCTTCTTGCGTCATGGGCATAACTCTATGCCTCTGGTGCACGGCGTTCCTAGCGTGTGGTCATCGGCCCCGACGGAGGGCCACGCACGAGGAGGACACGAGATGCCGGAGAACACCGTCGACGCCGTCGTCATCGGGGGCGGCGCCGCCGGCCTGAGCGGAGCCCTGATGCTGGCCCGCTCGCGCCGCTCGGTCGTCGTGATCGACAACGGGACGCCCCGTAACGCCCCGGCCGAGGGGGTGCACGCGCTGCTCGGCCTCGACGGCATCCCGCCGGCCGAGCTGCTGCGCCGCGGGCGGGAGGAGGTGGTGGGTTACGGCGGGCGGATCGTCATCGGCGAGGTCGTCGCCGCGGCGCCGGCCACGCCCGACCCCTGCGGCGACCTGCGGTTCAGTGTCACGCTCGCCGACGGCACGACGATGCTCGCCCGCCGCCTGCTCGTGGCCACCGGGCTGCGCGACGAGCTCCCCGACGTCCCCGGGCTCGCGGAGCACTGGGGCCGCGGGGTGGTGCACTGCCCGTACTGCCACGGGTGGGAGGTGCGCGACGAGCCGATCGGCGTGCTCGGGGTGGGTCCGGTGTCGGTCCACCAGGTCCTCCTGTTCCGGCAACTGACCGACGACCTCGTCTACTTCACCCGCGGCACCGCCCTCGACGACGACACCCGCGACCGCCTCGCCGCCCGGGACGTCCGGGTCGTCGACACCGAGGTCGTCGGGGTCGAGTCGGACGGCGACGGCATCACGGGCGTGCGGCTCGCCGACGGGGAGGTCGTCCCCCGCCGCGTGCTCGCCGTCGCCACCACGATGATCGCCCGCATCGACGGTCTCGAGGGGCTGGAGCTGCCGATGCTCGAGCACCCCCTTGGCCTGGGCCGGAACGTCGCGACCGGGATGGACGGCACCACCGAGGTGCCCGGCGTGTGGGTGGCCGGCAACGCGACCGAGCTGTCCGCGCAGGTCGGGGCCTCCGCCGCAGCCGGCGCGCTGGCCGGCGCGCACATGAACGCCGACCTCGCCGTCGCCGACACCGACGCCGCACTGGCGCTCGCCCGGGGCGCGATCGCGCCCGTGCCCGAAGCCTTCACCGCGCGCAGCGAGGCGGCGCAGTGCGAGCGGGTCCTCGCCGGCCGCCGCCACGGGCTCGGCTGACCCGGACCGCGCGTTGCGTCCCGCACACGGCCAGCCGAGCACTGCCCCAGCGGCAACCCCGCGTTGCGTCCCGCAACGTGCGGACCACGCCACACCGGACCGCCGCCGGCCGTGCGCGTCACGCACACGGCCACCCGACCATCGGTGCCCGCGGGCAGCGTTGCGTCCCGCACACGGCCAGCCGACCACTGCCCCAGCGGCAACCCCGCGTTGCGTTCCGCACACGGCCAGTCGGCCACCGCCCAGCGGCAACCCCGCGTTGCGTCCCGCACACGGCCAGTCGGCCGCCGCCCAGCGGCAACCCCGCGTTGCGTCCCGCAACGTGCGGACCACGCCACACCGGACCGCGGCCGGCCGTGTGCGTCACGCACACGGTCACACGGCCTCCCGCCGCCTGCGGGCAGCGTTGCGTTTCGCACACGGCCAGCCGACTACCGCCCCAGCGGCAACCCCGCGTTGCGTCCCACAACCCGCGGGCCACGCGACACCGGATCGCCGCCGACCGTGTGCGTCACGCACACCGCCGCCGTCCACCGGTCCGGCACGCGTATCAGAGCGCCCCGCGCACGTCCCAGATGACGAGCTCGACGACGCCCTGGACGTCGCCCCGGTACACGACCGGCCGCCCGCACAGGTCCAGCGGCACCTTCGGCGACACCCCGAACCACGGCTCGCTCACCCGGCAGGAGAAGGGCTCCCCGGGGTGGAAGAGCCGGGCGTAGTGGGTGACGCCGAGGCCCGAGAGGTAGGCCGGGACGGTCCCGTCGCGTAGCGCCGCCAGGTAGGCCGGGGACCCCATGAGGCCCTCGAGCTGCACCACCGGCACCCGGCTCGTGACCCCGAGGGTCCCCGCCCAGTCCCCCATTGCGAGCACCGAGCCCGGCGGCAGAGTGCGGTCGGCCCAGAGACCGGCGTCGATGTCGCGGGTGACCGGTGAGGCCGAGGGGTCGCGGACCAGGACGTCGCCCACCGCGTGCGCGCCCGACACCAGCAGCAGCCCGACCACCACCACCCCGACCGCCGGCGCCACCCACGCCGCCGACCACCGGGCGACGACCACCCCCACCGACAGCACCAGCGCCATCACGCCGCACGAGAAGTACCAGCTCTGCAGCTCCCAGCCCGACGTGGTCACCGCGTACCAGCTCACCTGGACCACCTGGGCGACCAGTAGCCCGGCGATGACCAGTCGCAGTGGCGACCGATCGAGCAGCACGAGGGCCCAGGCCCCGACCACCAGCACCGTCGCCCCGAAGAACAGCGGCAGCGGACCGAGCGTGCCGTAGAGCAGGAACTGCCCGAGCGCCGGGAGGTTGTCCCCGAAGGGCCCCAGCTGCTTGGCCAGCCCGCTGACCGGCAGCGCCGTCCCGAACAGCAGCTGGTTCACCGCGGCGTACACCCCGAGGGTCGCCACGGCCGGCCCGACGACGGCCGCCACGAGCGGCACGGAGCGCCAGCGCCAGAGCCCCCAGGCGCCGAGGAGCCCGACGAGCACCGCCGTGTCCAGCCGCCCCAGCACGAGGAGTGCGAGCAGGGCCCCGACCAGCCCGGCGTCCCGCACCGTCGGCACGCGCGCGAGCACGCCGCGGCGCAGCACCTGGTCGACGAGCACCAGCAGCAGGACCCCGACGAGCGCGTTCTCGCACCCGCTCCACCACCGCCCGTGCAGCAGCAGCACCGCGAGCCCGGCGGCCGCACCGGTCGTCGTCAGGAAGGCCCGAAGGCGCCACAGGAGCCAAACCGCGAGGCCCCACAGGAGCGCGAGCAGGGCCATGACCACGACGAACGCCCCCGCGCGGTCGACCCCGACCACCCGGAACGCCGCGGCCAGCAGGAGGAACCACAGCGGCTGGTAGCCGTTGGTGGGCTGCAGGCCGTCGAACGTCGACCCGGCGCCCTGGGCGAGGTTCAGCGCGGGCAGCACGTAGTAGTGCAGGTCGTCGGAGCTGAACGCGAGCGGGCGCCACACCCCGGGCGTGAGGGTGACGACGAGCAGCTGCACGAGCCCGAGACCGCCGCCGACCAGCCCGAACAGCGCGCCGGGAGTCCAGGACCGCATCCGCGCCGGGGCGATCACCCCGCCCACGTCGCCGCCATCCGCACGTCGGCCGAGTCGGGCGTGAGCTTGAAGAACTCCCACGTGGCGACCACCCCGCCCGGCGCCTCGAAGCGCGGGTCGTCGAACCGGTGGACGGTGCCGTCGGGGGCGTTGACCCAGATGGTCGCCCCGCGGCGGCGCACGTCGGCCTGGGCGAGCGTGCCGTCCTGCGGCGGCGGGTCGGTGTAGGACTCCCGCGCGATCTCCTGCACGCCCCCGTCGGCGACCACGCCGACGATCCAGCGGTCGGGGGTGAACGCCACGTGCAGGTTGCCCCGCGGCGGGTTCTCCCCGGTGAAGGCGACGAGGGCGATCGCTCCCCCGACGTCGCCCGGCCCGAACCCGAACCGCGCCCCGAGCCGCGTGATGGGTACGGGCAGGCGCTGGCCCACGTAGGTCGCACCGGGCGCGGCCGGGAGGTTCCCGACGAGGGCCCCGCCCCGGATCGCGGGACGCTCCGTCGGTCCGGAGAGCACGACCGAGAACGGGGTCCCGTCGTCGCCGGCGGCCGGCATGGGCCCGTCGGCGCGGTTGCTCCAGAGGGTGGAGACGCGGGTCGGGACGTCGGGCGCGATACCGGTGTCGACGATCGTCGGGCCGGAGCACCCGACGAGCAGGCCCGCGCCGGTCGCGACACCCAACCCCAACGCGGTCCGGCGCGAGAGGCTCATCCGCCGTTCGCCCGTCGGCGGCCGGTGACCACCTGCACCGGCTGACGTCCGGGGACGTGCCCCCGCGTGAGGGCGGCGTCGGGCAGGGGGTTCCGGGCGGTCTGCGGCTCGTCGGTGGGACGCGGCGTGCCCAGCGGCGGCGAGTGGGGCGCGGGCGGCTGGGGCCGCGGGGCCTCGGCGGGGACGCGCGGGCCGTAGGTGTCGTACCCGCCGCGCGGGGCCTCGGCCATCGTCAGGATCGTCCCGAAGAGCCGCGCGCCCACCGCCGCGAGGGCCCCGGCGGCGTCCGCGACCCGGTCCCGCGGTGTGGCGCCGGCGCGGCAGAGCAGCAGCGCGCCGTCGCAGCCCGAGGCGAGGATCGCGGCGTCGGCGACCGGGCCGAGCGGCGGGGCGTCGACGAGGACGACGTCGTAGCGGTTGCGCAGGGTCGTGAGCAGGTCGGCCATCGCGGCCGAGGACAGGAGCTCACTCGGGTTGTGGGGCAGCGTGCCGCTGGTGAGGACGTCGACGCCGCCGCCCCAGGTCTGGATGGCCGCGCCGAGGTCGAGGCGCCGACCGAGGACGTCGGTGAGCCCCGTGCCCGAGACGAGCCCGAGGCGGTCGCCGATCGTCGGACGGCGCAGGTCGCCCTCGACGATCACCACCCGGGAGGTCGGCGCGAACGCGGCGGCGAGCGCGATGACGAGCGTCGTCTTGCCCTCGCCGGAGTCACTGCTCGTCACGGTGAGCATGGCCGGGGGCCGGTCGACGTCGGCGAAGAGCAGGTTGGTGCGGATGCGGCGGACGGCCTCGCCGAACGGGCCGGCCGGGACGGTGGCGGGGGCCGCGCCGTCGCGCAGGGCCTTGTCGACGGGGACCACGCCGAGCACCCCGCCGGAGGCGGCGGCGCCGAGCTCGGCGGAGGTGCGCACCGTGGTGTCGGCGGCGCTGCGCACCAGGGCGGCGGCCGCCCCGACGAGCAGGCCGAGCACACCCCCGACGACGAGGTCGAGGGTCGTCTTCGGGCTGACCGCCTCGGGGTCGGGCTGCGCCTGGTCGACCACGTCGACGCTCACCGCCGCGGGCGCCCCGGGCACGCGGGGCCGTTCGAGCTGGCCGACCACCTGGATGAAGCGCGTGGTGACGGCGTTCGCGAGGTCGGCCGCGCGCTGGGGCGAGCCGTCGCGGACGGTGATCCGCAGCAGGGTCGACTCGGCGTCGGAGGCGACGGCGACGTCGGAGGCGAAGTCGGCCGCGGACCCGTCGAGCCCGAACTGTGCGACGACCGGCGCGAGCACCCGGTCGGACACCAGGATCTCGGTGTAGGACTTCACCTTCTGCTGCGAGAACAGCGTGCCCTGGTAGGCGTTCGAGGCGTTGGCCGCGGAGTCGGTCGCCGAGACGTAGACGCTCGCGGTGGAGGCGTAGACCTTGGGGCTGAAGAGGATCACCGCCCCAGCGGCGAGCAGGCCGACGACGAGCCCGGCGACGACGAAGAGCCAGCGGCGGGTCAGCGCGCGCCAGAGGGTCGTGAGGGTCATGCAGGGGCTCCCCGGGCGAGGACGGAGTGGGACGCGAGGCCGGCGACGATCGCGACGGGCAGGTAGAGGAAGGCGTCGGTGAGCTGGTTGACCACGGCCCCGACGAGCAGCCAGGACACGAACGACACCAGCAGCACCCGCGGGAGGCCGTCGGCGAGGTCGCCGAGGCGGCGGACCTCCCCGACGAAGCCCAGCACGAAGAGCGCGAACCCGAGCAGGAGCAGCACTCCGCCCGCGGCGAGGAGCTGCAGGAAGATGTCGTGCGCGTCGGTGACCACGGGCAGGCCGAGCCCGTGCAGCGGCGAGTGCCGGAAGTCGGCGACGGCCTGCTCGGCGATGCCGCCGCGAACGGCGTTGCTCTCGGCGGCCGACTCGGCGCCGGAGAGGCGCAGCTGCTCGGCGACCCGGTCGAGCAGCGCCGGGGCCGCCGCGACCGCGACGACGGCCGCCGCCACGACGCCCCCCACCAGCGGGAGCACGAGCCGCCGCCCGGCCCTCAGCGCGAGCACGGTGAGACCGGCCCCCACCACGGCGGCGCCGAGCCCGGCCCGCGACGCCGCGGTGGCGAGCCCGGCGACCAGGACGATCCCGACGACGAGCCACGCGGCCCGCCGCAGCGGGGTGGCGGCCACGAGCACCCGCCAGGTCACCACCGGCACCGCGAGGGCGGCGGCGAGCGCGAGGTGGTTCGGCTGGGCGCCGAGGCCGGCCTGCCGCCCGCCGATGTCGACGATCGGGACCAGGCGGGCGCTGATCGCGGTGACGCCGAGCGCGTCGGAGAGCGCGACGGCGGCGTTGACCGCGGCGCCGAGCGCGGCGGTGACCGCGAGCAGCGGGGCGAGCCGCGGGCGGGCCGCGATCGCGAGGCACGCGGCGACCGGCAGCGCGAGGGCCGAGACGAGCCAGCGGACCATGTTCACCACGTTGGCCAGCGCGTAGGGCGGGACGGCGGCGGCGACCGAGTCGGGGATCGGGACGGTCGTGCGCACCGCGAGGTAGCCCGGGGCCGGCGGGAAGAACCAGGCCGCGACGGCGACCAGCACGATCGTCGCGGGCAGCACCCACACCCAGACCGGCACGACGATGCGGCGCCGCCCGACCACCGTCACCACGGCGAGCACGACGAGGGCCGCCGCGAGCGCGGGCTGGGCGATCGACAGGCCGGCGCCGGAGAGGCCGTTCCAGGTCGCGGTGAGCGCCGCGAGCAGCAGCAGGCCGACCCCGAGGTCCTCGACCCCGCGCAGCGCGACGACCCCGACCACCACCGCGAGCCCCACCACCGCCGGGACCGACCGCGTCACGGGCAGCACCCCGCTCGCGTCGGCGAGGAGCACCCCGACGACGAGGGCCGCGGCGAGGACCACCACGCCGGCGATCACGGCGCTGTCGATGTGCGAGTGGCGCCGTCCTGACGTCAGGTGCGAGCGATGTGCCATCGCTGACACGGGAGCCGCCGTCACGTCGCGACCACGGGCCGGACGGCGGGCTGCAGCCGGGCGGCCCGCGCGACGATGGCCGCGAGCGCCACCGCGGTCGCGACCGTGAGGCCCCACGCCAGCCCGACGACCCCGCCGACCGCGAGCCCCACCCCGGCACAGAGGAGCAGCGCCCCGGCCTGCAGGAGCTGCTGACCGAAGAGGGCCCGACCCTGGCGGAAGCCCCGGATCTGGGCCTGGAACGGGACGGTCAGTGCGCCGATGGCGGTCTGGATCGCGATCGGGGCGACCAGCACGGCGTAGGCGGTGTAGCGCGGGAAGAACGTCGAGAGCAGGACGTCGCGCAGCGGGATCGCGAGCAGCGCCAGCACCCCGATCACCGCCATCGCCTTCAGGGCCGTCCCCCGCGCCCGGCGCAGACCCGCCAGGTCCCCGGTGGCCGCGCAGGACGCCATCGGCGGGACCACCAGCACGAGCAGCGCGGCCATCAGCGTGATCGCGGGCTGGAAGACCAGGAGCTGCACCGCGCGCAGCCCGGCGGTGTCGACGGCGGCGAGGACCGCGCCCGCGAGCAGCAGCACGAGGTAGATCTGCACCTGGCCGAGCACGGAGGTCGCGGTGAACCACCCGGAGAGGTAGCGGCTCTCGGCCCACCACACCCGCGGGTCCGCGAGCCGCTCGGGGGCGATCCCGACGAACACCGCGACCGCGGCCACCGCCCCGATCCCCCACGCCGCGGCGAGCGCGCCGACCGACCAGGTGCCCCACCCGAGCACCCCGGCCAGCACCGCGAGCTGCACGACGACCCACACCGTGTCGACCACCAGGGCCCGCGCGGTGTCGCGGCGGGCCAGCAGGACGTAGCGGGCGGCGTCGGCGGCGAGCGCGAGCGGCATCCAGGGCGCGAACACCAGCAGCGCCGCGAGCAGCGACCACCCGGAGAGCCCGCCGACGAGGCAGATCAGGGCCCCGACGAGCCCGAGCACCAGCGAGGTCGACAGCGCCGACGCGCCCAGCGCGCCTCGTCGGGAAGGGTCCGTGGACGGCAGGTGCGCCAGCAGCGGCTCCCCCACCAGCGCCCGGGTCCCCGCGAGCAGCACCGTGACCACCGCGTAGGCGAGCACGAACGCCCCGAAGTCGACGGGGGCGAGCACGAGCGAGGCGAGGAACGCGGTGAGGTAGTTCGAGCCGGAGCTGACGACCTGGTCGGCGACGCCGAGCACGGACCGGCGCATCACCAGGCGCCGGGCGCGCCGTCGCGGGGCCGGTTGAAGTAGCCCCAGGACAGGTCGGTCTCGCGCAGCGCCCTGGCCGGGACGCCGCCGAAGAGCTGGTGGCCGACGAGCTTGCCGTTGACCACGGAGCCGGCGGCGACGATCGAGCAGCTGGGCACGATCGCTCCGGGCAGCAGGGTGGAGCGGCTCGCCACCAGCGAGGACTCGCTGATCCGCACCGGCGCGCAGTTCTGCCGGAGGGTCTGCAGGTCGACGGCGTGGGTCTGCACGAGGGACCCGAAGCCCGCGAGGGAGGCGAAGTCCTCCAGCTCGACGAGGTCGCAGGCGTCGATGAAGTGCAGCATCGTGATCAGCGACTTGTGCCCCATGATCAGGGCCGGGCGCCGCTCGACGTCGCGGAAGAAGCCCTTCTCGGCCCGGACCGAGTTGATCCACACGAGCATCTGGACGATCGCCCACGCCCCGAGCCGCACCTCCTCGCAGCCGCGGATCATCACGAGGTGCCCGATCCGGGCGCCCTCGCCCATCTCGAGCGAGTCGATGTCGATGAAGGCGTGACCGATCGTCGCGGTGGGGTGCAGGCGGTAGCCCAGCAGCCTCGTGTGCGCGAACCGGCGCAGCGGGCGCGGCAGGAACGTCGCGACGGCGGCCACCAGCGAGCGGGAGCGGCGGGAGCGGATCATGAGGCGGTCTCCAGTCGGGCGATCCACGGGTGGGGCTCGGCCAGGTCCTTGCGGATCGTGAAGCCGAAGATGTTCCCCTGGCGGCGGGCGACGGTGTTGAGCCCGCGGTTGAGCGCGCCGATCACCCGCTCGCGGCCGCCGATCGCGGCGCGCACCGAGTCGGTCAGCGCCCGGTCGGACCCGATGAGCCAGCGGGCGTGGAACTCGATCGGCACCGCGGCGCCCGGGTCGAAGGTCGCGATCGTCTTGCGCACCTCGTGGCGGGTCCAGCGGTAGACGAAGTTCGGGACCCCGCTGCCGTCCACTCCCCCGGTGGTGCCGCCGCCGTCGGCCACCGCGGCGTGCTCGTAGACCCCTGCGAGCCCGAGCGAGCACGCGACCCGCATCAGCGGCGAGTCCTGGTTCTCCACCGCGACCACCGTGCGGCGCGCGATCCGGTACATCTCGTGCAGCGCCTGGTGGGGCCGCGAGCAGTGGTGCAGCCCGGCGTGGCCGAGGACGTGGTCGAAGCTGCCGTCGGCGTAGGGCATGCGGTGGGCGTCACCGGCCTGCCCGTCACGCAGGCGCGAGGAGGGCGAGTCGGGCGCGAGGTTGGAAAACGTGCAGTTCACCAGCCCCAGCTCCGCACACACCTTCTCGTCGAACTCCCCCGCGAACTGCACGAGGACCGCGTCGGTCGGCGTGATCACCCCGCGGTCGAGCAGGTCGGTGAGGATCGCGGCGTACGTGCCGCTGCCCGCCTCAGCCATGGGTGGCCTCCCGGTAGACGTCGAGGAGGGCCTGCACCCAGGCCCCGGTCGAGTAGTGCGCCTCGTACACGGCGCGGCAGTGCGGGGACAGGCGCGCCCGGTCGCGCTGCACGTCCTTGAGGGCGACGGCCAGCTCGGAAGAATCCGTTCCCTTCCCGACGACGACGCCGGTCCCGCGCGCGGCCACGTCGTCCGCGGCCCCGTTGCCGGCCACCGCGACCACCGGCACCCCCGAGGCCAACGCCTCGACGTAGGTCAGCGGCGGGCCCGCCTCGGCCCACAGGCTCGGCACGACGAGGCCGGTGTAGCGCCCCACGAGGGCCCGGACCTGCGTGTTCGGCATCGCCCCGAGGAACCGGACCTCGGGGCGGTGCGCGAACGCCGCCGCCAGCTCGTCACCGATCTCGCCCGCGCCGACGAGATCGATGGGCAGGCCGGCGGGCCAGCGCTCGAGCAGCTCCCGCGCACCCTTCTCCGCCGACAGCCGGCCCACGAACAGCCAGCGGGGCGCCACCTCGTGCTCGACGGCGCTGCGGACCTCACCCAGGCCCTCGTCGGGAACCGCATTGGGCACGACGACGAGGCGGCGCGGCTCCACCCCCACCGCGCGGTACTCCGCGGCGGCCCGGTCGGAGATGGCGATCAGCCGGTCGGCCCGGGCGACCACGGGGTGCCTCGTCGCCCCGCCGCGGGTGGCGAGCGCCAGGGGCAGCGACGCGACCCGTGAGTGCTGGAAGCAGCGGTGGCGCACCGCGGACATCGGGGCGACGACGCAGTCGGTGCAGTGGTGCCCGTCGCGCAGCAGGGTCCCGGCCGGGCAGATCGGGCGGAAGTTGTGCAGCGTCGCGACCAGCGGGCCCTGCCAGCGGGCGAGCCAGCGGGTGCCGAAGTTGGGGAACAGGTTGTGCACGTGCACCACGTCGGGGGCGAGGCGACGCAGCATCTCCGACGGGTCGGGCCCGATCCCGGTGACGACCGTCGCGGCCGCCTCCAGCGGGTAGGTGCGGCGGCGGCTGCGCGTGTCGTTGTCCTGCGCGACGACGACCGCCTCGTGCCCGGCCGCGGCCAGCGCCTCCACCTGCGCGTCGACCACCACGTTCTCGCCGCTGGGGACGTCGGAGTGGTGGTAGCTGTGGACCAGCGCGACCCTCACGCGGGCTCCGCCCGGCGGGCGGGGACCCAGCTGCGACGGCGGGGCAGCGGGATCGCGCCGGCCGGCCGGACCCCGGCGAGGCCCTCGACCCAGGCGACGTAGGCGTCGCGGGCGGCCTTCTCGTGGAGGTGGTCGCGGGCGAACATGGCACCGCGCAGGCCCATCGAGAGGGCCTCCTCCTCGTCGTCGACCACCCCGAGGACGGCGCCGAGCAGCGTCGCCGGGTCGCCCGGGGTGACGGCGAGGCCGCCGCCCGAGGCCGCGATCTCCGCGGTCGCGGCGCTGCGGAGGCTCGTCGCGGCCACCACGGGGCGGCCCGAGGCGAAGTAGGACGTCAGCTTCGAGGGCACGCACATCTCGGCGATCTCGGGCCGCTCGTTGAGCACCAGGACATCGGCGGCGGCGAGCGCGGTCTCGAACTCGCCGGCGGGCAGCGGGTCGACGAACTGCAGCCGCTCGATCCCGCGGCCCTCGCGCTCGAGGTGGGTGCGCTGGTGGCCGTCGCCGAGCAGGACGAAGCGCACGGGGCGCCGCGACGAGTCGGCGAGCCGGGCGGCCTCGACCACCGTCTCGAGCCCCTGCTTGGCGCCCATGTTCCCGGCGTGCAGCGCGATGACCTCGTCGTCGCGCCAGCCCAGCGCGCGCCGCATCGCCCGGGGGTCGCCCTCGGCGGGCCGCACGTGCGACCAGTTGCGGATCGTCGTGATTCGCGAGTCGCGGACGCCCAGGCCGAGCAGCGAGGTGCGGAAGCGGTCGTGGATCGCGACGACCCCGTCGGCGGCGCCGAGCAGGCGGCGCTCCAGCGCGTCGGTGGCCGCGGCCTCGCGGCCGGTGAGCACGCCGGCCTCGACGGCCGCGCGCCCGTAGAGGTCCTGCACGACGACGCCCACGGCCGTCCGCCCGGCCCGCTTGTGCCGCAGCGCGGCCCCGACGGTGAGCAGGGCGGGGCTGACGGCGACGACGACGTCGGGGGCCGGGCCGCCGAGCATCGCGGCGCGGGCGGCGAAGGCGGCCTCCATGGCGATCCGGCTGCGCCCCGTGGGGCGGCTCGGGATCGGGTGGGGCAGCCGGGTGATGCGGATGTCGCCGTCGCGCTCGGTGAGGCGCCGGCTCCGGTAGCCCTCGGGGAGGCGCCACTGCGGGTAGTGCGGCAGCCCGGTGACGACCTGGACCTCGTGGCCCGCGTCGGCGAGGAACCGGGCCATCCCGGTGGTGTACGGGGCGATGCCGGTGGGCTCGGGGGCGTAGTTCAGACCGAGGATGCGCACGCGCACCCTGGCCGTCATCCGGACACCGACGAGTTCGACATGGTGGCTCTAACGAGTGTCACCCGTTTGGTGTTACAGGTCCACGCGATGTGGGTGTAGGCGTTCGGTTTGCTCACTGGGCGCAAACGCATGCTCCGGACGAGCGTCACTCCATCGGTGTTACCGGTCGGTTCACCCGTCAGCGGAAGAGCGAGTCGTCGACGGCGCCCTTCATGGACGCGGGCGGTTCCACGCCGTAGACGGTGGCGAGCAGCGACGGGGCCACGTCGAGCACGTTGATCTCCCGACGCACGTCGCCGGCCCCGACGGCGCCCACCTCGACGTCGACGAGGATGCCCTCGGGGATGTGGTAGGCGGTGTTGCTGCCGCCCATGCGATCGCGGACGGCGAGGCCGAGCTCGCCGTAGGTGCCCGCGTGCTCCGGGGCGTCGAGCAGGTGGGCGACACGGGGATCGTCGTCGGGCACCGGGGTGTAGCGGGTGCGGAAGGTGACCGTGGCGCCCTGCTGCTCGATCGTCTCGAACAGCGGCTCCTCGCGATGGTCGACCACGCGGGCGAGGGTGCCCGCGGCGCGGGCGGCGGCGTCGGCGGAGCCGAAGGCCAGCGAGCACATCGGGTGCATCGCGAGCTCCTGCTCGGCCGGCCCCGCGCCGAGGAAGCGCGCGAGGGCGGGGCCGTCGTCGAGCACCATCAGCCCGGAGACGTCGACGCGGTGGTCGATCGGGCCCTGCCCCATGCTCGCGGCGACGACGAGCCGGTCGCCCGGGCGCAGGGCCTTCACGATCGTCGCGAGCTGCCGGTCGGCCAGCGTCATCGCGGCGTCGAGGAAGGTCGCGAACACCGGGTCGGGCTCGTAGTCGAAGCCCGTCGCGTACTCGGGCATGGCGTCGCCCCAGTAGCGGTGCATCATCGCCGCGACGTGGTTGGTGAAGAACGCGCTGAACCGCGGCCTCGTCCGGCGGCGCAGGCGCCAGTAGAGGTCGAACGAGGGCAGCACCTGCATCATCGGGCGCGCCGCCTGGAATCGGCGGTCGCGGCGTTCCCGGACGAGGTGGGCGGCCAGTCTCGCGGCGGACGCCGGGGTGAGGCCGCGGCGGACCAGGTCGAGCCCGGTGCGCACGAGGTCGGCCGCCGAGAGCGGCGCGTCGGAGGAGTAGGCGTTCTCCGAGGTCATCCTCAGGTTGAACCGCTGGAAGGTCGACAGCTCCGGCGGCTCGGTCGCGGCGTCGCCCGCGAAGGTGTCGGGCACCGAGAACCCGCCGCTCGCGTGCCGCCGGGGCGGCCAGCTCTGGAGCACCCCGAACGTCCCCACCCGCACGCCCGCCTCGTCGAGGGGCTCCCACAGGTCGGTGCCGCGGAAGGTCTGCGGGTCCTGCCCCAGCTCGAAGCTGTTGTGGTCGGCCGCGTACATCGAGCGGTGCAGCGTCGGCCAGGTGCGCCACGGGCTCAGGTGCGCGGCGTCGTCGTTGACCGTGGTCCACGTGGTGCCCGAGCGCAGGAGGCCCGCGAGCGTGGAGCGCGGGTGGTCGGCCACGTAGGCGTCGACGAGGCGCCAGGGCACCTCGTTGAGCTCGTAGAGCACGACCGTCGGCTCAGTCATCCGCACCTCTGTCCCTCGCGTGCGGACGATCCGCTCCACGGGAGGCGCATCGCTCGAACGGGTGACGGTGTTAGCCCTCGGCGCTCGTCCGGACCAGCGCGTCGAGCGCCGCGGTGATCTCCGCTCGGACGTCCGGGTCGGCGATCAGCCCGTCGTCCCCCACCTGCGCCCGCGCCAGCGGCACCCTACGGCACCCCTGCTCGACCACGCGCGCCCCGACGTAGCCGAGCACCGTCGAGAGCTCGGTGTGGGCCCCGCGGCCCCCGGTCGGCGCCGCCACGCCCGCCGTGTTGACCCACCCCACCGGCAGCCCGGGCATCTCGGCGCCCCCGACCGTCCAGTCGAGCAGGTTCTTGAACGCCCCCGGCAGCGCGCCCGCGTACTCCGGGGTGCACACCAGCAGCGCGTCGGCCGCGGCCAGCGCCTCGCGCAGCTCGGCCACCACGGGCGGGAGCGGGTCGGCGTCGTCGTCGGGGTTGAAGGCCGGGAGAGCGGCCAGCCCGGTGTAGACCCGGGTCCGCTCCGGCTCGAGCGCCGCCGCCGTGCGGATCACCGCGGTGTTCGTCGACCCGGCCCGCGTGCTCCCCGAGATCAGCAGAACCGTCGCCACGGACGCAGGGTAGGCGCCGTCCCGGCACCCAGCGCCGCCACGGCAACCGGCTCGAGGAGTTCGACGCCCACGTCGGCGACCTTGATGTGCGCCCCGAGGCCGCCGGGCTCGACGACCACCGCCTGGACCGATCCTTCCCGACGATGCCGCCAGTGCGGTCGTCGGCGGGACCGCTAGGTCTGCGGGCGGCTCGAGTGGTGCATCTTGGCGAGAGCAGTGCTCTTGCTTCTGTCGAGAGCGCGTGCAACGCTGAGAGAGCACTGCTCTCGTCGAGAGCAAACAGTTCTCGGAGGAGATCACCATGACCATCACCGCAGCCCCGACCGCCCGTCCCGTCCGGGCCACCCCGCGCTGGGTCGTCGTCTCCGCATGGACCGTGCCGTTCCTCGTGGTCGGCCAGTTCGCGATGGTCGCCGTGCTCCCGGTCGTGCTCGTGCTCGTCGGCAGCCTGCGCGACAGCCGTTTGCAGGCGCTGCGCCCGTGGGCCGTCGCGCTCACTGCGGCTTACGCCACCCCGCTCGTCCTGTGGATCGTCGGGCCCGACCGCGCGCCGAGCCTGTCGAAGGACATGCACCCGGTCCTCGCCGGCGTGGTCGTCGCGGTCTCGCTCGCGGTGGTCGTCGTGCTGCACCTGATCGGTCGCCGCTCCCGGTAGAGCGCACATGGTGGCAATGCAACCGAGTCGTCGTGACTCGGTTCCGCCGCACCTCTTTCCCCGGCGAATTGACCGATCCCACCGCAACCGTGTCCGCTGGACACGGTCGTCGCCGGGGTGACTCCTCCGCAACCGAGCCACGATCACCCGAGCCGCCTGTCACGAGCCGGCGGTCATGGTCGCCCTGGACGAGTACGAGTCGCTCTAGGAGTCCGCCTCCATGCTGCGCAGTCCGCAGAACGCCCGCCGACTCCTCGCCGCGATCGACAGAATCGAGAGGACCCGCGGTCCTCGAACGTGACCCCAGTGCCTCATCGATCGACGTCGGGAAGCCACTCCGCGACGCGGCGAAGGAAGTCGTCGAGGTCGGAGAGGTCGCCGAGCCGGGCGAGCACGATCGAGTCGTCCACGTCGACGTACTCGTGCACGAGGACGTTGCGGAAACCGACCGCCCGCGCGAGGCGCTCGGCGTGCTCCCGCGGAACGACACCGTGAGCGGCGAGGACCCGCATGGCGTCACCGTTGTCGGCCGGGGGTCCCCACCCCTCCGACGAGCAGAGGTGCTGCGCCACGTCGACGCAGCCCTCGACAGCGGTGATCAGCGTGTACTTGACGCCCGGGAGCCACATCGGGTCGCGACGGCGCTCTTCGTGGGCTGTTCCCTCGACCTCCAGGCGCCGCAGAGCGTCGGACACCGATCTCAGCAGTCGTCGTACCCGGAGCTCATCGACCACGGCGCAGTCCCTCGAGGAACTCGCGGTGCGCGCGATCCAGCCGGGGCCGTTCGTCGGCGTAGATCTTCCTAGTGGTCGCCGTCCAGCGCACTCGAGCCGGTGCGTCGTCGTCGAAGAGCACCAGCCCGTGCTGCGCGATCCGGCCGCGTAGTTCCAGGGGCGCGGTGTCGAGCACGACGAGGTCCACTCCCGCCGGCAGACCCACCTCGAACGATGCCGGTGCCGACGTCCCCCACCAGGCCGCGACGTCGACGTCCGAATCGGGTCGATGTGTTCCCGCGGCCCGGCTGCCATGGAGCAACGCGAAGCGTGCGCCCGCCTCCCGGAGCGCGACGACGATCTGCTCCCGCAGGTCGTCGGGCACGTCGTCGATCACGACGATGAGTGTGGCACGAGCCGTCCGTGCCGAACCGCCACCGCGTGCGGCTCTGACCGCAACCGTCTGGTCTCATGCGGCGGTGACGGCGCACCGGGACGACGTGCTCGACTACTTCAGCACTCTGTCGAACTGGGGACGCTGGGGCGCCGACGACGAGCGCGGGACCCTGAACCTCGTCTCCGACGACGTCCGGCTCGCGGCCGCGCGGGCCGTCCGCCACGGCCGGAGCGTGTCGTGCCCGTGGGAGGTCACCGCCCCCGACGACATGGAGCGGTCGACCACGTCGTGCCCGTGCACCGCCGACATGCCGGGGGCGGAGAACATGCCGGCCGCCTTCCACCGCGACCGTCGGTGGGGCTTCTCCTCGGAGCGGATCGGCCTCTCCTTCCACGGCAACACCGTCACCCACCTAGACGCGCCGTGCCACCTCTTCTGGGACGGCGCGATGTACAACGGCCGGCCGCACACCGCGGTCGACCCCGGGACGGGATCGTCGTGGGCCGCCGTCACCGCCGCCGCGGACGGCATCGTCACGCGGGGCGTCCTGCTCGACGTCGCGCGCGTCCGCGACGTGCCGTGGCTGGAGCCGGGCCAGGGCGTCTTCCCCGAGGACCTCGAGGAGGCCGAGCGTCGTCAGGGGGTCCGGGTGGGCCCCGGCGACGCGGTCCTCCTGCGGACCGGGTTCGGCCGCGCCCGCCGCGAGACCGGCGAGACGATCGGCTTCACGCAGGCCGGCTGGCACGCCTCCTGCCTGCCGTGGCTGCACGAGCGGGGGGTCGCGCTGATCGGCGCCGACACCCCGCAGGACGTCCAGCCCTCGGGGTACGACGACGTCCTGATGCCGGTGCACGCCGTGGGTCTCGTGGCGATGGGTCTGTGGCTGCTCGACAACTGCGACCTCGAGGCGGCCGCGACGACCGCGGCCTCGCTCGGCCAATGGGACTTCCAGCTCGCGGTGGCCCCGGTCCGTCTCGCCGGGACGTCCGGGAGCCCGGTCAACCCGATCGCCACCTTCTGAACGTCGAGCCATGACTTGACCTCAACCGAGGTCGAGTTCCTAGCGTCGTCCCCAGCCACACGCGGGAGGACGAACCATGACCGTCGAGCTGAACCACACCATCGTCGTGAGCCGCGACCAGCGCGCCGCCGCCCGGGACCTCGCCGAGCTCCTCGGGCTCGAGGCGTCGAGCCTCGGCCACTTCGACGTCGTACAGCTGAACAACGGGGTGAGCCTCGACTTCATGGACGTCGACGATCTCCCCGCCCAACCGATGCACCTCGCGTTCCTGGTCCCCGAGGACACGTTCGACGAGGCCTTCGCTCGCGTCCGGGAGCGCGACCTCCCCTACTGGGCCGACCCGTTCCACATCCGGGCCCAGCAGCTCAACCACATGAACGGCGGCCGCGGGTTCTACTGGGACAGCCCCGACGGGCACGTCCTCGAGGTCCTGACGAAGGCCTGAGCCCGGCTCAGTTGCCCGGTGCGGTGGTCGGGGGCGCAATCGTCTGGAGCGGTGGAGCGTCGCGTTCGGTCTCCGGGTCGACAGGCGCTTCCGGCGAGGGCGCCCGCCTGCCCCCGGACGGCGGCACGACCGGGACCTCGTCCGGCGAGGACGCCGCCGGACCCCGCGGCACCAGCGGGAGCTCGGCACTCGTCGGGACGGCTCCCGGCGCCGCTCCCGGCGCGAGCGGGACCGCTCCGGCCGGTGGCAGCACGGTGGTCGGCATGTCCACGCCGAAGCGGGCCCGCGGGCGGGAGGTCGCGGTGGGCGCGGCGACGGACGTCGGGCTCGGGGCGCTCGACCCGCCGTGCGGAGCGGCGCCCGGCGACGCGAGCAGCAGCATCGTCGCCGTGGGGACCGCGATCAACGGCGCCGCGAGGCTCACCACCAGGGGTGCACCGAGCCCGACCCGCACCGCCGGCGGCCACCACGACCCGCCCGTCCGCGGCGAGGACGCCGCCGTGCGCTCGAGAACCTCGGGACGCAACCAGGCGGGAGCCGGCACGACGAGGGGCACCGCACCGAGGAACGTCCGCGGATTGACGAACTCGGACTCGTCCCGCGAGCAGACGGCGCACCCCTCGATGTGGCGGGCGATGCGCTTGCGCCACAGGACGCTCAGCGTCCCGTCCCACGACGCGATGACCTGCGCGAGCTCCGCGCACTCCGACCGCCCCGCGCGGGCGCGCCGCCCCACGAGCGTGGCGCCGAGACTGCGCTGGAACGTGGCCCGCGCCCGTCCGAGCAACGTCGCCGTGTTCGTCGCGGAGAGCCCCAGGGCCTCGGCGATCTCCGCGTGGTCCAGGTCGTGGCGGTAGTACATCTCCAATATTGCTCGGTCGCGGTCGGGTAGACCGCGCGAGACCTCGACGACGAGGCCGTGCAGCTCGGTCCGGGAGGCGGCCTCGTCGGGACCGGCGGCCCGGCTGCGCTGCTCGGGGATCTCGTCGACGGCCACTTCCCGACGACGATGCCGCGCGTCCCGCAGTGCCCGGTGCCGGGCGATGGCGTAGAGCCAGGCGCGCAGCTTGGCCGGATCGCGGAGCCGCCCCAGCTCGGTGGCGGCCGTGACGAACACGTCCTGCACGCAGTCGGCCGCGGCATCGCGGTCGTGGAGCAGGCCGGCGCAGAACTCGAAGAGGCGCTCGCCGTACCGGTCGTAGATGTCGGCCAGCGCGCCCCGGTCCGACAGGGCGTTCGCGACGAGCTCGTCGTCGCTGCGGTGCTCGTCCGTCCGGGACGGCGCCCACTCCTCGAGCGATGGGTACGGCTGGGGCCCGGTGTCGGCTGCGGTCACGAACCCTCCGTCGACGATCTCGGCGGAACCCCCGGCTCCGAGGCTGCGGTCAGCAGCGGCTGCACCTCCCATCGATCACGAGTCGATCACTGTTTCGCCACGCGACCGGTCCCGTCCCCGTACGACGACGAGGACGGGACCGGTGCCCGGGACAGGCGAGGCGGGCCTCCCCCCGAGGCCGCCCCTGCGGCTGCGCCCAGGAACGTGCCCGCCGCTCCCCCGAGGGAACGGCGGTGACAAGAGGTAGGGCACCGTCCCCGCTCCCGATCACACTTCTTCGGGAAATTTCTCAGGCAGCCATGCTTCCCCGCGGCTCCCGCATGGTGAGCCCGACCGCAGCCACTCGGCGGGCGGTCTGCTGCTGTCACACCCCTCGAGCACCCAGCCCGATCAGCAGTCGCACGATCCGCTTCGTGTCCAGGTGCGTGTCACCGAACAGGACCCGCCTCCGATCCCGGACGGCGGTGAACAGTTCGACGGCCTCCTCAGAGCGGCCCAGTGCCGCTGCAGCCTGGCCCAGCTCTTCCTGTGTGCGCAGCGTGTCCACGGCGTCTTGACCCTGCGCCTGGACCTCGAGAGCCACGAGGTCCTGTGCGTCGCGATACGCCTCCTCGATACGGCCGGCGAGGCGTAACGCCTGGACCCGTGCCAGTCGGACCCGGAGCGTGTGCCGGTGCAGGCTTCCGAGGACGGCTCCGACCTCGGGCCACAGGGCCTCGAAGGCGGCGATGGCCTCCTGGTGACGGCCGGCGCGGACGAGCCCCGAAGCCCAGCGGTAGCGACTGGTGAGCGTCTGCGGGTGTCTGGGGCCCAGCACACGGGTTCGCGCTTCGAGGACCCGAGCCGTGCTTACGAGTCCCAGGTCGACGCGGTCACCGCAGGTGACCGCCCATGCCAGGAGCTCGCGGCTGGTGAGGGTGTGGGGATGGTCGGGACCGAGCTCGATCCGGCGTCGGGCCACGACCGATCGGAGCAGACCCTCCGCCTCGTCGTAGCGCCCCTGCACCGCACAGGCGAGAGCGAGTGCCTGCGTCACCGCGTGTGCCATCGCGCGCAGGCGCGCCTCGGGGTCGCGGCGACCGGGCGTGAGCGTCTCCGGCACGCCGGGATCCGCCAGATCGACGCGGTCCCGGTCGTCGTCGAGGACCGACAGCAGCGCCCGGGCCCGCTGCTCGGCGTCGGCGGCCCGTCCGCGGTGCAGCACGACACGCAGCACCCGGAAGCGGGTGGCGAGCACCGACTCGTGACGGGGTCCCTGCGTGCGCCACCGGTCGGCGAGCACCGCCAGCAGCTCCCGGTCCGCGTTGCGGACGCGCCCGCACCGGAACAGGGCCCAGGCGTAGAGCTCGCGGCTGTCGAGAGTGTTCGGGTGGTCGGGGCCGAGCACCTCCGAGCGCGCCTCGACCACCGGGCGGAGCTCCTCCTCCGCCTCGGCGACGCGGCCCTGCTCGAGGCGGAGCGCCGCGAGGTTGTGCGCGTTGGTCAGGCGCCTGGGGTGCGTCGCACCCAGCACCTTCTCCTGCTCGGGGAGCAGGACCTCGTACAGGTGCGCCGCGTCGTCGACCTCCCCGGCCCACATCCGCGCCCACGCGCAGCGGCTCCGCACCATGAGGGCCAGGGGATGCCAGTCGCCCAGGAGCTCCTCCACCGTCTCGAGGAGGTCGTCGAACCCCCGCACCGCCTCGACGTGGCGTCCGAGCCGGCTCAGGCACCAGTAGAGCCGGTAGGTCGTGCCGATCACGTCGAGGTGATCGGCGCCGAGGACCTCGGTCCGTCGCCGGAGCACGTACTCGAACTCCTCGACCGCGGCGGACTCCTTCCCCAGGCTCGCAGTGACCCACGCCATGCGGTTGCGCGTGGCCAGGGTGTCGAGGTGGTCCGGCGGCAGGACCTCCCGCCGCGTCGCGAGGACGGTCGAGAAGCGCTCCAGGGCAGACCGCAGGTCGCCCTGCTCGGCCAGCACCCAGGCGAGAGTGTCCCTCGCCGCGAGGGTGACCTGGTCGGTCGGACCGCAGCGGTCGGGGAGCACGGCGACGAGCTCGGCCAGGTTCCGCTCCGCGGTCGGGAGGTCTCCACCGCGCGCGAGTGCCGTCATCCAGGAACGAGTGAGGTGTGCGGCCAGCACTGTGGGATGATCCCCGGCGAGCACGCCGAACCGCGCCAGTGCGCGGTCGAGCAGGTGCGTCGCGTTGTCGTGATCCCCGGACCGCATGAGGCCGCGCGCCACCAGGTCGACCAGGGTCAGGACCTCGACCGCGACGTCGGGCGGGGCGTGCGGGTCGGCCAGTGCCGGGCTGTCCACCAGCTCGCTCACATGCGGCTCCAACCGGTGGATCGCCGGCCAGTGCTGCGGACGTCCCTCGTGCAGACCTCGCCGCTCCGCGGTGAGGAGCTCCACGGCGAGGCGGTCCATCGCGAGGGTGGTGCCGACGTCGAGGTCGGCGTCGCGGCGCACACGTTCGGCGGTGGTCACGTGCAGGACCGGGCAGATGGAGCCGTCGGCGAAACGGTGGGTGTGGATGAGTCCGGTACGCAACAGCTCGGCGAAGCCGTCCCGGGCCGGTCCGTCCGGGCTGGTCCAGATCCGCTCGTCGAGCCCGTCGAGGAGCCGGGGCGGCAGGGGCTCGTCGGGCGCGAAGCAGGCCAGCAGCCGCAACAGCCGGAGGCCGCGCATCCGGTCCTCCCCCAGCGCCTCCAGGCCGAGCTGGTAGAAGGCGTCGTACACCCCGCGGTCGCGTCCCACCGATTCCTCGAGGCGGTGGAGCCACCCGTCCAGGTCGTCAGCGTCGGAACGCGCCACGAGCTCCCCCACCTGGAACAGGGCCACCGGCATCCCGGCGAGCAAGGAAGAGATCTTCCGCGTCGCCGTCTCCAGCGAGGTGATCGAGGTACGAGCGACCCCCTGGAGCCGGTCGCGGAGCAACCGTCCCCCCTCGTCCGGCCCGAGGGGGCCCATCTCGACCACGTCCGCCGGGTCCCAGTCCTCCGGCTCCCCGTGACGGGAGATGACCAGGACATGCCCTCGGCGCGGGCGCCGCCGCCAGGCCGGATGGCCGACGCCCTGCTCCGTCACGTCGTCGAGAACCACCAGCCAGCTCGGAGTGGCGGACTCGAGGAGCGTCCACAGGCGCTCCGCGTGGGTGGAGGCGTCCCCGTCCCGGGCGGCCTGCACGGCTCGCAGCGGCAGGTCGAGGCGGACGGCGATCCGCTCCAGACCGACGATGAGGGCGCCCAGGTGGGTGGCGGACAACCAGAACGCAGGCATGCGGGCGCGTCGGGCGTGATCACAGAGGACGCGTGCGGCCGACCTCTTGCCGAACCCCGGGGGCCCGAGCAGCACCGTGCACGACGAGGCCTGCCCGGTCACCGTCCGGGCCAGGGGCGCGACGAGGCGTCGTCGCCCGAGCATCCACGGGACGGCGCCCGTCGGCGGGTCGACCGCGGTCGCGAGCGAGAGGGGATCGAGCGCCATCCCGCCGGTCAGTCCCGTCGCACGCGCTGGCGCTGTCACGGTGTCCTCCACTTGCCCCGCGCCGAGCCGGGCCGAGCGGTACAACCGTCGGTAGTGGCCCGAGTTCCAGCTCCCCCCGAGGGCCTCCACGAGGGCCGCAGCCGCATGCTCGCCCGCGTCGAGCGCCCAGCGGGCCAGATCGTCCTCGACCGGTGTCTGCCCTCGGGCGCGCAGCCGGGCGACGATCTCGTCCGGAGTCCACCGGCCGTGCTGCAGCCGCGCGATCTCCCGACCCCAGTCCAGCGTGGCGTCGGGTGCGTCGCAGGGGCTACCGGAGTGCGGGGGGCCGACCCGATCTGCGTCCGCGCGCTGCTGGCGATGCACGCGACGAACGTCCAGCCGGTCGAGGAGGTGAGCGACGCGCGAGGGTTCGACGGCCTTCCCCAGCGTGCTCCAGGTCGGTTCCCCCAGTGAGGAGTGAGCGACCAGGTCGAGGGCCTCCCGGACGGCGGCATCCTCCTCCCGGCTCCGCCCCGCGGCGATCCGGTCGAGTGCGGACGCGAGGTGGGTGCGGTCGTCGGCGTCGGACGTGGTGCGACGGCGCCGGACCATCTCTGCGACCCCTTTCGCGTCGGCGTGCTGCGAGTTCGACGAGGCGCTAGTGTCCCGCTCTGGGCTAGGCACGGCCGTCCCTTCGCTCACGTTGTCGTCGCAGGTAGGCCCGAGCTCTCGCCAGGCGACGCTCGAGCGCCTTCGGTGTGACGCCGAGCCGGCCGGCGATGACCTGCCAGCTCTCGTCGGTGTCGACCCGCCAGGTCATCGCCGTGACCACGAGGGGGTCCTTCTCATGGAGGAGAGCGATCGCGTCGGCCACGTCGTCGAGACGATCGGGATAGTCCGTGACGTCGTCTGGGTCGGCGAGCCCGGCGGCGATCCGGGCCGGGTCGACCGGCGAACAGAGCAGTTCCTCGGCACGGGTCCGCCTCCAGATCCGTAGACGGTCGACGAATGCGAGCACGCTGCCGTTGACGAGGTAGGTGGTCAATCCGGCGCCGCCGTCCTCGCGCCAGGCCACGCCCTTCCGTAGCCGAACCTCGAAGAGCTCGAGGCAGGCGATGACGGCGTCGTCCACGAGCGATTCGCGGAGGTGCCCGTCCTCCTGCAGGCGGGCGTGCTCGGCCGGCGTGAGCCGGACGGGTCGACCGAGCTTGCCGGCAGCCTCGCCGACGTCGTTCCCCAGCACCAACCGGTGGAGCACGTCGACCATCTGAGGCACACATCGGTTGTGGAAGACGTGCCACACCGGGTCGGAAGTAGGGGACTTCGCCAGGCGGGCCACCAACTCCGCGTCCGTCCACCCCTGGTGACGGGAACACCCATCCCGCTCCCCCCTCGGTGCTGCCATCCCGCGCCCTCCCGGTCGGGGAGCGCGCCCCCGTGCGCTCACCAGGTCCTAGGGCCGAAGTTGAGGGGTCCCCCCCCGTCGCTTCGCGACAAGTGACGCAGCTCACAGTCAGCAATCGGAACCGGGGGTTCCCACCGGGACGCCGCCCTACGACCTGGTGAACCGGACCGACCCGAGGTCCGCGACACCGGAGTCCATAATGAGGACGACCGCCCGTTCCCCGATAGTCCGGCAGGCGCGCGCCTGTGTGCGATGCGCTGCGGCACTCGCCCTGGTTGCGACGGGTGCCTGCGGGAACGTCGCCGCGTCGACGCCCGCGCCGGGGCCGGTCGCTGTCGTGATCGCTCCGCACGCTGAGGAACTCGCCCCGACGCTGTCGCCCGACGACGCCCGTCAGCTGGCCGCGGTGGCCGCGGGAACCAGCGCTACCGCTCGCGCCTACGTCGTGACGGCGGGAGGGCCGGCGGTCCAGGTGGACCTCGCCCCGCGACGCCCGAACGGCGATGTCGAGCACGGTCCGAGGCGCGACGCGCTGACAGCGGAGCGCATTGCCGCGGTCCAGGACGCCGTGGACCACGCGGCCGTCACGGGTGGCGAGCCCTCGCTGCTGTCCGCTCTGGGAGACGCATCGCGCACCGACGCGGCGACCGTCGTCGTACTCTCTGCCGGGCTCGCTCCTGGTGACGGGTGGGATATGCGTGTCGCCGGGTGGGACGTTCCGCCGACGACCATCGCGGCCGACCTGGCCGTCCGAGGCCTCCTCCCCGATCTCCGCGGACGCGACGTCGTCCTCAGCGGTCTGGGTCGGACCACGGGTCTGCAGCCCGACCTGGGCGTACGGGAACAGACGGCGTTGCGGGCCGACTGGCTGGCCGTGTGTGCGGCCACCGGTGCCCGTTGCGCTGTCGACGACGGCGTGCGACCCACCCGGCCACCTCTGGCGAAGCGTCCGGGTCCGGTGGTGGCCGTCCCCCAGGTGACCTCGGTGGCCGGCCCGTCCTCCACCGAGATTTCCCTCCCGAGCAACCTGCTGTTCGCGCCCGACTCGTGCACGCTGCTCGATCCGGCCGGTGCGACGGTGCTGCTGCGCGGCGCCGCGGGGCGCCTCCGGTCGGCGGCCGACACCGCCACGATCTCCGGCCGGACCGCCCCGGCAGGGCCTGGTGACGGCGTCGAGCTGGCGACGTGCCGTGCTGCCGCCGTCGCCGGTCTCCTGCGCTCCTCGGGCGTGCCGGACACGGCGATCACCGCCGTCCGAGGCGACGGCACCCGCGCCGACCCGCCTGCCGCGTCCCGAACTCCCGACGGGGTGCTCGATCCTGCCCGTTTCCCGGCGCTGCGCCGGGTGGTCCTCACGCTGACCCCCAAGGAGCCGACATGACCTCCGCCCCGGACGACAACTCGCGCGTCCCCGACCCCGCCCTCGCACGGCTGCAGCGGAGGCGCGCCGCCGCTGAGACCGACCTCGCCCTGCTACCCGACACCGCGGTCAAGGACCCGCGTGGCGGCATCAGCACCGTCGCTCAGCTCGGCCGTCGCCTCGCGAACCGCCGCGAGGAACTGGAGGCCCGGCGTGACGAGGGCCGTCACCGGCGCGTGTCGCGACTGCACCGGGTCCTGATGCGTCTGCTGCCACCGCTCGACCTCGTGGTGCTGTTCTGGTTCCTCGTCGGCGTGCTGAACGTGGACCTGGAGGTCGTCGACCCGGTCCTCGGCGTGGCGGTGGCGCTGGCGGTGCTGGGCAGCATCGCGCTTGCGGCATGGGCCCACGTCGTCGGCGAGCACCTGCAGCGCTACGCGGACGGACGCGGTGAGCTGTCGCTCGGAGCGCTGGACGTGGTGGCTCGCGCCATGCTCGTCGTCACGATGACCGTGTGGGCGTTGGTCGGAGCGATGATGTTCGTGCGGGTGCACGACGAGGTCTTCCAGGCCACCGGCGCCTCCGACGCGGCGGGGACGGTGATCGCCCTGGTGATGACCGCGGCGATCGTGGTGCTCAACGTCTACGTGCTCTACCTGGCCTTCGCCGACGGCAGCCTCGAGACCCGGGAACTCGATCGACTCGCCCGGGTCGTCCTGCCCCACCTCCGTCGGCAGGAGCGCCTCGTGCGCCGGATCGCCGACCTCACCGAGCGGCTCTCGGCCCGTGCGGCGGCCCGCAGTGCCTCGACCAGCCGTGCCGGTCGTCCTGAGCTCGGCTGACCCTCGGCGCAACCGTCTCCATGTGTCGGACTCTCCGCCCTGCGTCGGAGCCGGGACTGCCGATCGGTCTCGTGCGCCGCAGCGCACGGGCCCGTCGCGGTCGGGAGGCAGTTCCACGCCCAGGACCCGCAGCAGGGCCACGATAACCAGGTCCGCGGAACCGGGTCCACGGGGAGCTGGACCGGCCTCCCTCGACCACCGCGTGTCGCGTTCACACTGGCCGGGTGCTTCCCGACGACGAGCCGGCGCCGGACGTGACCACCACGGAGACTCCCGACCCGGGCGACCTCCGGGACCTCGCGAACCACCTCGACGCGAGCCGCCCGGCCCATCTCCCCACGGAACGGCGACCGCTCGCGGCGTTCGTCAGGGACGGGGACACGCTCGTCGGCGGCGTCGCCGGCTACACGCAGTACGGCTGGTTGTCCGTCGACGATCTCTGGGTCGCCGACGACCGGCGGGGCACCGGCCTCGGCACCCGACTGCTGGCTGCCGCGGAGGCCGAGGCCCGGCGCCGCGGGTGTCACTCGGTTCGGCTCGACACCTACAGCTTCCAGGCCCGGCCCTTCTACGAGGCCCAGGGCTACGTCCTCTTCGGCGAGCTCGACCACTACCCCGACGAGCACTCCAAGTACTTCCTGGCCAAGCGCCTGGACCCGGGCCTCGGCCCGCTCCCGACGACGAGGTGACCCCGCCCGGTGATCGGGTTTGTCGACACCCCTGCTCGCCCACCCCCGACGACGTCCCACCCCACCGACACCCGGAGGTATAGATGACCGCGGCCCACGACGCCGATGTGATGACCAGCCTGCTGCGTCTGCTCGACGAGCGACTCGGCGACCGGAAGGTCGAGAGCGGCGCCGACGTCCCGCCCCCGGGCTGGACCGTCCGCGGCGTGGAGATCGACCCCGAGCAGCGTGCGCGCGTGGTCCAGGAGGCCGCCGACGCCGGCTACGTGGAGACGACCCAGATCGACCGCTTCCCGGTCCCCACCGCCATCACGCCGCAGGGTCGTCAGCTCGCCCGGCAGCACCGCGAGGAGGCCTGACTCCCGGCGGCAGCCGCCGGCGGTAGGTCACCCCGACCCGTCGTCACGGACGAGCGACGACGGGTCGGGAACCGGGTCCGCAGGACCCGGTTCCCGATCAGCAGGAGACGATCTCGAGCTCGTCCTCCAGCCCGACGAGGTCCGCGGCGTTGCGGGTGTAGAGCCGCGCAGCGTGAGCATGTGCCGTCGCCGCGATGAGCAGGTCGAGGCTCCGGGGCCTCGGGCTCTGACCGACCCCCGCCACGGCGGAGGCGAGGAGGCCGTAGCTGGTGGCCACTGCGTCGTCGACCGGGATCGGATCGAAGCGGGTCCGCAACGCCGTCAGCCGGCGGAGCCGCTCACCCCGGACCGCCCGATCGCGACCCACGAGCACGCCGTAGTGGAGCTCGGCGAGGGAGACGACACTGATCGCGAGCTTGCCCTCGAGTTCAGCGAGCTCCGTCCCGATCAGCACGCTGGTGTCGAGTACCGCTCTCAACGGTCCGCCCAGGGGTCACGCAGCTCCTGGTCGACCTGATCGCGATCGGTCTCCCAGTCGGGGTCTGCCGGGCCCTGGAACACCTCGGCTACGTCCGCCCACGAACGCCACCGGCGGGACTCGGCGGGGACCAGGACTGCGCCTGGCCGCCCGGCGACCGTGATCTCGATGTGCTCACCGTTCTCCACCCGTCGCACCAGCTCCGAAGCGTTCTGACGCAGCTCACGCAGGCCGACAGACTCCACGACTTCAAAGTCGCACATGTGCTACCGCTCGCGCGGTGGAGATCGGGGTGCATCATCCGACCCGCAATCTGCGTCTGCCTGGAGCGGGAACTCAACCCAGTGCGATGGCCCGAGCCACGTGCACCGCGTGCTGGCGAGCGGCCACCGTGACCGCTGCGCGCTCGGATGCCTTCCGCGCCGCCTCCTCCACCCGGGCCCGCAGCAACCGGTCACTCTCGGCCGTGTGCAGCACCTGAGTGCGAAAGCTCCGTCGGGGTGCCGCGGCTTCCGCGGCGAGTCGGCAGCGCTCCGCGATCCCGCGAAGCCCTTCCTTCGCGGCCGCCTCGGCGCGCGTGGACCACAGCCGCTCGAGCAACCCCCGCAGCTCGTCGCCGCGGGAACCGGCGCCACGCCGCGCCCATCGGGTCGGGTCGACCCGCAGGACCGCTCCTCGGTCCCCGCGCGCTGCGTACAGCTCCAGCAGGGTCACGACGACGAGGATGGCGGCGCGGCCGCCGTCGAGGACCTCGCGCAGCACCCGCACGGCCTCGTCGTCGTCACCCCGCCCGCGGAGCACCTCGGCCCGAGCCAGAGCGAGTGCCTCGCGCCGCTCCGGCGAGTCCTTGGCGCGCAGTTTCGTCGCCGCCTCGTCCGCTGCGGCGAGTGCTGCCTCGAACTGTCCGGCCCGGGCTCGTCGCGACACCAGGACCAGCCACCATTGGAACGCCTTCTTGCGCGTTGCCTGGTGGGCGGCGCGCACGATCCACTCCTCGTCGTCGCCGTCGCTCGTGTCCACCGCGAGCGTCTCGAGGGCCCGCTGCGCGAGGTCGTCGTCGCCGGTCGCCACGAGGGCGAGCCGACGACGGGCCTCGGGACGCCGGCCGAGCGCGAGCAGCGCCCGCCCGAGCGCGTCCTGGACCTCCAGGTCCACCTCGTCGTCGACCTCCCCGAGGTCTGCTGCGACCGCTTCCCACTGCTCGACGCGGAACTCGATCAGTCCGGCCGCGCGCCGACAGCGCCGGGCCACCGACGGGTCGTCACCGGCGATCCCCGCCCGGTACCAGGGCAGTGCGGTCCCGAGCAGGACGCGATGAACCGTCGGGCCGTGATCACGCGAGGACTGCTGCGCTGCGCGTTCCTCGGCCGCGCGGCCCAGCCGCTCCGCGACCTCCGGGCCGATCAGGTCGGGCTCGAGACCCTGCAACAGACCGCCGGCGAGGTCGATCTCGCCGTGTGCGAACGCGACCCGTCCGGCCCGACCCCGTTCCCGGTCGTCCAGCTCCTTCGACAACCACTTCGCGGTCTTCTCCGATGTCGCCACGTCGGCGTCGGCGAGCGCGGCAGTTGCCACGAGGTGGGCCCGGCCCCGACGGCGCTCTCGGCGCACGAGCCCCGCGCGCTCGGCCTCGCGTTCGGCGCGACGCAGCGCCCGGTCCGGAGCGTCGACTCCAACCAGCTCCAAGAGCGGTCCCGGCATGCTGTCGGTGTTCCTGGGAAGCCGGAGGCCGGGCGCCGCCGACAGCGGGCCGTAGCCGAGGGGCGGATCGATCCCGAGCCGGTCACCAATCGCGACCGCGGCAACGAGGGCAGTCGTCCGCGCCCCCAGAGTCGGAGGTTCGGTCGTCCGGGGACCTCCGACGTCGTCGGGAAGCCGGATCGCGCGGGCAGCGAGGTCCTCGCGGACCGCCCGCGGGAGCACGGCGTCGAGGAACGCGGGGCGGGTGCCGAGAACGAGCCGCACGCCGTCGCCGACGAGGGCTCGAACCGCGGCGTCGAGCTGCTCGAGCAAGGACGGTGGCGCGTCGAGGACGAGGACGACGACGGGGGCCTCCCGCCGCGCGCGGGCCAGCACGGCAGGGAGGTCGACGGTGTGCGGATCGGGGACGCGTCGTAGCGGGACGTCCCCGAGCATCAGCCGCATCGCGCGATGCAACGTGGCGGCCACGGTGCCCGGCGAGGAGCCCACGGCCAGCACCGGTCCTTCGTCCGGACTCAGCGCATGCTCCAGGGCCTCGGTCGGCGCCGCCGACCACCCGGCCGGTACCCCGAACTGCGCGGGCGACGTCTCTGCCACCGTCCGCGGACGGCGCCCCATGCGACTCATCCGTGCGCGACTCCGCTCCGAACTCCCCCAGGCAATTGACGCAGTGTCACGGCCGGCGCGTACGTCGCCTAGTCGCAGCGCACTTTGCCACCCGAACGCCGACTTCCGGTCGGCATCTGTAACCAGGAGTCTCGCCCTCAAGCTCCGATCGGCGCAGCGCGTTGCCGGCCCTGACGCCCTGACGCACGACGATCCGCTCCGGCCGTCGACCTCGGGGCTTCCCGTCACGGCGGGTTCGGGGTTGGCTTGTGCCGGGGGAAGGAGCGCCGATGGCATGGTGGCAGGAGCTCGGACGCCGGCGGGACCGGAAGGCAGCCGCACGCAGCCGCAAGCGACTGGACACCCTCCTCGAGCGGGGACCGGAGGAGCGAGACGGTCGCGAGGTGGCCGACTGCTACCGGGACGTGATGCTGGATGCGCTGCGACACGATCCTTCCGAGGCGGCACGCCTCCACCGTGGGGTCGGTCCTCGGCTCGCCGCAGAGGAGCGTGGGCTCGCCTTCGGCCGCGAGCAGGAGGTGTCGTTGCGCTCGGCAGTCGAGGACCACGACGTCGATGCGCTCACGGTCGTCATCGATCTCGCCGACGACGGTCGTCTCGCGTGGCTCCGCGATGAGTCGATCACGAACCTCCTGCCCCGGCTCGCCGTCGGAGACCCCTACCGGCTCACCGGGTTCCTCCGGGAGCTGGGCCGAAGAGGTCTGCTCACCCGCGACCGTCTCGGGGTCGCCGTCGGACTCCACCTGCGCCACCACGGCCTCACCGATGCCCCCGACGGTTGGCACGCCGTGTTCACCGGGGTCCCGTCCTCGGCGCTGCCGTCGTCCTTCGAGGTCGCGGAGTTCCTGGACCGCGGTCGGTGGGCCGCCGAACTCGCCCGCACCCCCGCGCAACGCCGGAGCGCCCTCCGGATGTGCATGACGTCGAACCGGGCCGACGAGCTCGCCATCGCCCTCGACCTGGCGCAAGCGCTGGAGGACGACGAGGTCGGCCTCAGGACCCGTGCCCGGCTGACGGACGCACTCGTCGCCGAGGACCGCGCGGACGAGGCGATTGCCCACTTCGAGGCCCTGGGTCGCTGGGACGGCATCGTCCGGATCCACGAGCGAGCAGGACGCTGGGAGGAGGCCCTGCGGGCGTGTCCGCACCTCCACGAGGCGGAGTCCGTCGCGCAGGTCGAGCGGCTCGCCGACCCGGTGCTCGATCACGTCGACACCTTGGTGGCCTCCTCCCGTTTCGGTGAGGCGGCCGGGCTCACCGCCGCCTTCGTCGCGGCCGCGCCGACGGAGAGTCCGGTGCACGCGCGTGCCAGATCCGCACTTGCCGCCGTTCGCGGCGAGTCCCGCCGGCACTGGCAGGCGCTCCTCCGAGAGTGCGAGCCCCGGGACCGGCCGGCCCTCCTCCTCGAGTACAGCGCGGTCGAGGAACGGGCCGGCGACCTCGCGGAGGCCGCCCGGCTCGCGGCGGACGGCGGCGATCGCTACCGGGCCGCACGCCTCTTCGCCGACGCCGGGCGGCACGGTGACGCGCGCGGCGTGTTCGACGACGACCGGTCCCCCGAGGCGGCTGCGGCACGTGCTCGCGCGAGCGAGGCGGGCGGCGATCTGCGGGGCGCGGCCGCCGAGCTGCGTCGGGCCGGGGACCTCGAGGGCGCCGCAGAACGCTACGAGCGCGCGGGCGACCCGGCAGCGGCGATGCGGTGCTGGGAGGACAGGTTGGGCCCGGAGGTGGGCGGATCCGCCGCCTACGCCCGGTGCGCCGTCGCGGCGGGACGGTTCGCCGAGCTGGCCGAGGCCTGCCTGACGGCCATCGACCACCAGGGACCGACGAGCCCGGCGCTGGGGCACCTCCGCATCCTGGTGCGCACGCGCGGACGGATCCTCGACCCCGACACGGCGGCCCGTGCGCGGGAGCGGCTCGGGGAGGCCGACGAGGTCGACCGCTCCCGGTTCACCGCCGCCCTTCCCGGGCTGCTCGGGCGGGCACGGCGCGAGGTCGACCGGCGGTTCTCCGACATCTGGGCCCTCGACCTCGGGACGTCCACCAGCGTCGTGGCCGTCTACGACCGCGAGACGGGAGAGGCCGTCCCCTGCCGGCACCGGGGTCGGGACCGCTTCCCGTCGTCGTTCGCCGTGGACCGCAGGGGCGAGGAGCTGATCGGCCTGGACCGCGAGGAGGAGCTCGCCGACCGGGTGATCGCCGTGATCCGCGGGGCGAAGCGTTCGATCGGGACGCGCCGGAGGTGGCGGGTCCGCTCCCGCCACCTCGCTCCCGAGGACATCACCGCCCGCTTCGTCCATCACGCCCGGAGGATCGTCGAAGGTCATCTGGCGGACCAGGTCCGCGAGCGCGTCACTGCGCTGGCCCGGGCGGAACTCGGGATCGAGGTGCCCGAGGGGTGGCTCGACGACCTCGCCGAGGAGCACCCGTTCCGCGTCGACCGCACGAAGGTCGTGATCACGGTGCCGGCGTTCTTCCACAACAACCAGAAGAACGCCACCCGCGACGCCGGATCGATCGGCGGGGTCGAGGTCGTGCGCCTGATCCACGAACCGACGGCCGCATGTCTCGCCGTGACCCAGGGGCACCGGGACCTGGGCGAGCGCGTCGTCGTCGTGGATCTCGGCGCCGGCACGCTCGACCTCAGCGCGCTGGAGATCGGCGACGGGCTCTACGAGGTCGGCCTGGTCGACGGGGACACGTCGTTCGGCGGAGCGGACCTCGACGCGGCCGTCGTCGAGACCCTCGTCGCCCAGCTGGACAGGCAGGGCGTGACGATCGCAGCTTCCGGCCGGCGGCGACTGGAGGTCGCCGCGGAACGCATGAAGGTCCGGCTCTCGTCCGAGTCGGAGGTGACCGAGGTCCTGACGGCGTTCTCCGAGGGGCGGGACGTCACGCTCGCCCTCACCCGCGCCGAGCTCGACGACGTCCTCGCCGGGCCCCTGGAACGCCTTGCGAAGACCTGCCGCCGCTTCCGCGCCGAGATCGACCGACGGGGTTGGCCGGCGAACACGACGGCCGTGCTCGTGGGTGGGCCCTTCCTCGCGCCGGCGTCCCGGGCGGTGGCGGAGCAGGCGCTCGGGATGCGAACCGTGCGTGTGGGCGACCCGACCCTGGCGGTCGCCCGAGGAGCAGCCCTCTACGGCGCGGTCCGGGCGCGTGACCTCACGGGGATAGTTCTCCAGGACGTCGTGCCACTCGCCCTGGGGCTCCGGGTCAAGGGCGAGGAGCAGGACGGCGAGTTCAAGCCCCTCATCGAGGCCGGCGCCAGGATCCCGACGGAGCAGTCGGAGACCTTCACGACGGCGGTGGACGACCAGGATTCGGTCGGTATCGAGGTGTTCCAGGGCGGCAGCCTCACCGCGGGGGCGAAGGTCGCCGACTTCGGGCTCGACGGCATCCGCCCCGCTCCGCAAGGTGTCCCGCAGATCAAGGTGACGTTCAAGATCGACGCCAACTGCATCCTGACCGTCACCGCCGAGGACCTGGAGACCGGGCAGTCCCGGTCGGTGTCGGCCCGGGACACCACCCTGCTGGCCCCGCAGGAGCGCCGGCGAATGCAGGAGGCGTTCGTCGAACGGCGGGCCCGGGAGGGGCGGCGCTCCGTGATGCGGGAAGTCCTCGCCCGGGTCGAGGCGGCCCTCGGCGACACCGAGGCCCTGCTCCGGGAGTGGCGGCTCCGGCGCGACGCCCACCGCTCGAACTCGGCACCCACGAACCCGGAGACGGCCGCGTTGCTGGTCGACATGTTCCGCTCGGGGCGGGAGGTCGACGACGAACTCTCTACGCTCGACCTCCGTCTGCGGGCGCTCACCGACCGCGCGAGCGGCATCGTCGGGACGGCGATCGACGAGACCGCGGAGGACGACGAAGCGGCCGTCGCCGCCGACCTCCGGGTCGGCGCCGAACGACACCGGGCGCTGCAGGACACGGTCGCCGCGTGGAACTCGGCCCTGATCGCCGCGCGTATCCCGGACGACGACCCGGTCGCCGCCTTCGTCCGTCACCACGACGCCGACGCGCCGCACCGCGCCCTCACCGCGTGGGACCGAATCGACGCGACCTCCCGCTCGGTCGCCCTGCGACGCCGGCACCTGGACTGCCTGGCCGCCGTCGGCGATCGGGACGGCTACGACGCGGCGCTCGAAAGCCTGGGGGGCGGCGACCCCGACGCCGTACGCGACGCCATCGCGGTGCTCGTCGACCACGACGGGGACGTGGTCGCCCTCGGGGTCCCGGTGACGCCGGGGCTGCTCGTCGTCGGCGGAGACCCCGGGACGGGTTCGGCGGTCCGCCTCGCGGAGCGCCGGTTCCCGGTGGAGCGGGTCGCCCGCTCCCGCGCGGGGCTCGCGGCACTGCCGCTGAACGCCGCGGCCTCCGTGCGGCCCGTCCGCGTCGGTTATCCGTCCCTGCTCCAGGTAGGTGATCGCCTCGTCGTCGTGCCCGTCCCCGGCTCGCCGACCGTCGGGGCGGTCGTGCAGGGGCTGGACCAGCGGAACGGACGGACGGTGGCCCGGGCGAGCTTCACCCGAGCCGTGCCCGACGCGGCGCTGGTTCTCACGACGAGCGGCGAGGTGGTGGGCACGCTGCTGCCGGGACCGCACGAGCGGACCGAGGCGTTGGTCGACACCTGGGGGGAGGTCCCGCAGCTGGTCCTCGACGCGCAGCGCGACCCGTGGAGCTGGTGATCCACCGTGCACCCCACACCCACCGCCTCCTCAGAGCTGGCGGAGCCAGGACGCGATCGCGCTGACGAAGTCATCGAGGTCGGAGAGGTCGGCGAGGCGGTCGACCACGATCCCGTCGTCGACGTCCACGTACTCATGGACCAGGACGTTGCGGAAGCCGACTGCGGCGGCGAGCCGCGCAGCGAGGTCGGGCTCCAGCACACCATGACGTCCCAGGACCCGCAGCGCATCGCCGTTGTTCGAGAGTGGCCCCCACCCCTCGGCGGCACAGAAGTGCTGGGCGACGTCGACGGCCGCCTCGATCCCGGTGACGAACGTGTACTTCACCGCGCGCAGCCACGCAGGATCGGCGCGGCGTTCCGGCCCGGCGATCGCCTCCGCACGAAGGTAGGCCAGGTCGCTCGACAGGGACCGCAGGAGCCGTTCGACCCGGACCTCATCGACCACGGCTCGCGGCCTCCAGGAACTCCTGCCGGGCGCGCTCGATCCGCGGCAACTCGTCGAAATAGATCTTCCGAGTGGTAGCGACCCACCGGACCCGAGCAGCCGCGTCGTCCTCGAAGAGGAGTTCACCCTTCACCGCGATCCGCCCGGCGAGTTCGAGGGGCGCGCCGTCGAGCACCAGCAGATCGACACCGACGGGTACATCGACCTCGAACGCCGGTGGCGCCGACTCTCCCCACCACGCCGCCACGTCCAGGTCGGAATCGGGGCGAGGTCGCCCGCCCGCCCTGCTCCCGTGGACGAACGCGAACCGGGCACCGGCCGCACGGAGCGCGACCGCGGCGGCGGCGCGCTGCTCGTCGGGCATGGCCACACCCTAGAGGCGCGCGCGGTCGCAGCCCCTCAGGACAATCCGTCCAGTTCTCTGCTTGGTACTGCTTTGCGGTCGGGACGCGGCCGGCACGTCGGTGGAGCACGCATCCGGGGACGCGGGACACCCGGCACTAGGCCATCCGCAGTACATCCCTGCGGAAATGAAACGGCCACCAGTGCCCGGACGACCCTTCCGTCGGGGGCCCCGCCGGGCCGGGAGAGGTGCGGGGCACATGGGCGAGATCGATCTGAGCAGGCTCGAGCACAAGGTCGCAACGGTCGGCCGCAAGGTCGACGACGTGGACGCCGCCATCACGGGGCTCCACTCGGCCATGCAGGTCCTCGACGAGGGGCAGCAGGCCACCCGCGACGACGTCGCGGCCCTGCGCGCGGAGTTCGGTGCCTTCCTGCGCCGCAACGACCTCGCCCAGCGCAAGCAGCTGGCCCAGACCGAGTTGATCGAGGTCCGCCAGACCCTTGAGACCGAGTACGGCCACTACGCCACGGTCCGTCGCAGCGCGGTCGGGACGCTGCAGGCGATGGACACGGGGACCGTGAGCCCGAGTGCCGTCCGGGAGCTCTCCGAGGAACTCATGATCACGACGCCGCGCTACTGGCTGGCCCCGGCGCTGGTCGGGCTCGGTGCCTGGTTGCGCGACGAGCAGGCCCTCGGCGTGCGCGCGGTCGCGGAGGCCCATCGTCGGGACCCGGACAAGACCACGCTCTTCTTCGTCCTCGTCCTGCAGCGACAGCAGCGGGAGAGGGCCGTCGCCCAGTGGGTCCAGCACTACGTCGCCCGACAGGACCCGAGGGCTCTCGCCCCCGAGTTCCGGGTGGTCCTCGACGCGACCACGACCGGCCTGTTCGGCAGCGCTGCCGCGTCGTTGGTCGCCGCTACCGTGCGCACCTGGACCCGGGACCTCGGTGCAGACAAGGCCCTCGCGGCGAAGCAGGTCGACCGGTGGGTCGCCATGGTCGGTGGTCTACGCGCACCCGTCGCCGACGTCCCCGCACTGCGGGAGCTCGCACCCGACTGGACACGACTCCAGGAGCTCGCGGCCCGGGTCGGCGCCTTCGGCCAGGCGTTGCGGATCCTGGACGCCATCACGGCCGGCCCACTCGAGCCAGGACACGACCTGAGGACTCGCATCGACGCCGTCCTGGACCGCCTCACCAACGACTTCGACCACGAGGAGGCCCCGCTCCGTCGGCGCAGTGCCGACCTCGAGGCCATCGTCGAGCACGACGGCGACGAGGAGGCGGCGCGCCGGTCCCGGGCCGGCACCACGGCCACCACCGATGCCCGCACCGACTTCCTCACCCTCGTCGCCGACGCCGCGATCACCGGCAACGACATCGAGGCCCCGCTCGCCACCCAGCGTCTGGCCGTCGCCCTCTCGGCGCCGTGGGCGACCAGCGCGGTCGACCGCGTCGAGGCCGGACTCCGCCGCGAACGACCGCGCAGCATCACGCTGCGACACGGCGACTGGCAGGGCGTGGTCGACCAGGCGACGACGCCCAGCTCCCTCCGCGCCCGGGTCGCCGAGCACCACAACCGACTCATCGAGACCGCCGTCGGTGGCGTGCGAGTGAGCAACGGGGCCTGGGCTGCCGGAGCGCTCGGCGGGCTGGCCGGCATCCTCGCGATCGCCACTCTGACCAATGGCGCCGTCGGCTTCGGCATCTTCATGCTGCTCTGCACGGTGGGCGCGGGCCTGTGGATCGGATCGGAGATATCAGCACTGCCCGGGCGCCGCCAGCAGGTACGCGAGGACGGTGCCCGCCGACGGGAGGCCGCCGGAGTCGCCGTCGAGACCGCTGCGATCGCCGCGCTGCGCTGGCAGCAGGAGTTCGACACCGCCCTCGCCGTCGCCCAGGTCCTGCGGGGCAGGCTCGCCGCCCTCGACGTCAATGATCACCTCCACACCCACCGCGCCGGAGAGGCCCTCGTCGGATGACCCGTCACATCACGCTCGACGCCACCCCGCGGCCGCGTTCCCGCCACGGTCGCCCCGACGACGAGCCCGACACGGTCGTCCTCGACGCGCGCGCCCTGAGCGTCGCGGCCCAGCGCATCCCGCAGCAGCCGGTACGACGACCGACCCTGCCGCTCCCTGCATGGGACCCGCTGCCGCCGTCGTGAGAACCCAGGTCCCGGCATAGCGAAGGTGGGCGGGACAGGAATATGCAGAGGTTGCTGCTCCTCGGATGCGTCCTGGTTGTCGTGACTCTGTCGACAGGTTGTTCGGGCAACGCCGACGAACCCGCACCGGCCGCGGCAACCACCTCGCAGACACCCTTCTTCGTCGACACCTTCGACCGGCTGGACGAGGTCCGGTGGACGACAGGGGTGCCCCACCAACTGGGTCGCAGCCGGATCGACCCGGCCAACGTCGAGGTGGAGCCCGGCATCCTGAGGCTGGGTCTGTCGGCCGGGGCGCTGGACGGAGCGGAACTGAAGACGCAGGGAGTCGTTCCCCGGGCCGTCTACCGGACGCGCCTGATGGCCGCCAAGGCCCCCGACTCCGTGACGGGCTTCTTCCTCTATTCGCCGCCGGACCTGGCGCAAGAGGTCGACATCGAGCTCTACAACCGTGCTGACGGCACGGTGCGCCTGACGACCTACGACGCCGGGAAGATGACGGCCACCCGGGAGCTGACCCTGGGTTTCGACCCGACGGCCGGCTACCACGACTACGCGATCGCACTCACCGACGCCGGGGTCGAGTTCTACGCCGACGACGTGCTCCTCCAGGCCTGGTCGGCCGGTGTCCCCACGACTCCGATGAACCTGTACCTCAACGTCTGGTACCCGCAATGGCTGGGCGGGGTGCCGACCCCCGACAGTCAGGCGACGACCGTGCAGATGGTCAGCGTCCTCCCGCGCTGACCGTCACCCGTTCGGCGTAGAGTCTCGCGGCCCCGACAACGACCGTCGGCCCACGGACGAAACCCGGCGCAACGGGCTCGGTGAAGAACCCAGGCAGACCACCAGCACAGCCGGGCGACCCTGACCGCGAACCCCGTCGAACTCACCCATTCGTCCTTCGGGGGGATACGTATGTCCGCAGTCAGGAAGCCGAGGGCCCGCCAGGGCCTGCTCGGCCTGGCGTCGGCGTTGCTCGGCCGCGAGTCCGAGATCGTCTACGGCGTCGAGGCCCGGGCCATGATCGAAGGCCGCACCGTGCTGGTCACCGGCGCCGGCGGGTCCATCGGCAGCGAGCTCGTCCGCCAGGTCCGCACACTCGCCCCGACCCACCTGTACCTCGTCGACCACGACGAGGGCGCCCTGCACGCGCTCCAGCTCGAGCTCACCGGGCACGGCCTGCTCACCGACCCCCACGTCGTGCTCGCCGACGTCCGCAACGGCTCCACGATGCACCGGCTCATGCGCAAGCTGCGCCCCGACGTGGTGTTCCACGCCGCCGCCCACAAGCACCTGCCGCTGCTCGAGCGCTTCCCGAGCGAGGCGGTCAAGGCCAACGTCGCCGGCACCCACAACGTCGTCGCCGCCGCGACCGCGGCCGGCGCCGGCCTCGTCGTGAACGTCTCCACCGACAAGGCGGCCGACCCCACCAGCGTGCTCGGTGCGACGAAGAAGATCGCCGAGGAGGTCGCGGCGGCCTACAGCAGCCTGCAGACCCGCGTCGCGTCGGTCCGCTTCGGCAACGTCCTCGGCAGCCGGGGCAGCTTCCTGCAGTCGCTGGACTACCAGGTCACCGCCGGCCTCCCGATCACGATCACGGATCCCGCGGTCACCCGCTACTTCATGACGATCCCGGAAGCGGCCGCGTTGGTGATCGAGGCCGCCGTCCTCGCCCGGGCCGGCGAGACCTACGTCCTGGACATGGGCGAGCCGGTCGCCATCGTCGACCTGGTGCAGCGCTACCTCGCGACCACCGGTACGGACGCCGAGATCGTGTTCACCGGCCTGCGACCCGGGGAGAAGCTGCGCGAGAAGCTCGTCGACAACTCCGTCGAGGTGGTCAGCACCACCGCCCACCCGCGGATCACCCGCATCGACCGGAGCCACGACGGTCTACCGGACATCCTCGACGAGGTCGTGGCGCTCTGCGAGAACGCCACCACGATCGACCCCGACGAGGTCCTGGACCAGCTCTGGACCCTGGCCGACGGCATCTCCACCCCCGCGCCGGTTCTGGCGGTGGCCTGATGAACCTGGCCGCCACCCTCGCGCTCGCCGTCACCCTCTTCTTCCTGCCCCTGGCCTGGATGCTCGTCGACAGCATCGGCGGCATGCGCTCCAAGCACTCCGCCGCCATCGGCGTCGGGTCCTACGCCGAGGAGGACTTCGCGGTCCTGGTCCCGATCTACGGCAGCGTGGCCTACCTCGAGAACGTCGACTTTCTCGCCGACTACGGCAGCCGCGTGGTCCTGTGCACCACCACCCGCGAGACCGACGAATTCAATGCCGCCCTGCAGGCGATCGCATCCACCCACGGCTTCCGGACCTTCTACACCGACGCCGTGAAGACCGGCACCGCGGGGAAGCGCGACACCGGCGGGACCGTCCGCGACACCGTCATCCGCGACGTCCTGCCCCACCTCACCGAGCAGTACGTGGTCTGCATCGACGCCGACACCACCACCGTCGAACCCCTGCAGCGTCTCGTCGGTGCCATGAGCGCCCGCGGTCTCGACGTGGCCTCAGTGCGCCTCGTGCCCTCGAACGCGAAGAACTCGATCCTCACCCGCCTGCAGGCCTACGAGTACCGGCTCGCGATGCGGCTGCGGATCGTCGCGCCCTGGTTGGTCTCCGGCGCCTGCCACGCGGGCCGCACCACGGTGATGCGCGAGATCATGGCCCGGCACTCGATGTTCTTCCAGGGCAACGACGTCGAGCTCGGCGTCCTGGCCGACGCCATGAACTTCACCGTCGGCCACGTCCCGTTCGAGGTCCCCACCGCCGTCCCGGAGACCTTCAGGGCCTGGTGGCGCCAGCATCTCGCCTGGGCCGGCGGCGAGTTCCGCCTCTTCGTCGTCAACGCCAAGCTCGGCTTTCGCCACCCGTTCTTCTGGAGCTACGGGCTGATCCTGACGATCCTGCTGCTGCCGCTGCGCTGGACCGCTCTCGTCGGGGGGAACTGGGTGCTCTTGACGATGGTGGTGCTCTACATCGCGCTCGGGCTCTACCTCCATTGGAGCGATCTCGACTTCGCACTGCTGCTCATGCCGTTCTACGCAGCCTTCGTCAGCCTCGTCCTCGTCCCGCTGGGCCTGTGGTCGTACTGCTCGATGGCCTATCGGAGCCGCAACGCCGGGATCATCCGTGTGCCGAACCGGGACGAACTCCAGGAGATCGAGCTCCGCATCGGGCAGTACAGCAGCTCGCCGTCGGTGGCGTGACGCGAACCCGCTGACGCACCTTCCGCTTCGCGCGCGGAGCCCACCCCCGGGTGGGCTCCGCGCGCTCCTGTCGTCCAAGAGCCGAAATCGGGACAGGCCGACCCCGCTTTACTCGTCGCCAGTGGCACAAGCGTGGCTCGGCAGCGAAGCGCAGGGCCCGCTTCACCCTCGCGCACGTCACAACCGGAGAGGCCAGCCTGTCGATGGCCGAGGGGCAGCAGGGCGTGGCCGATCCCGAAGACGTCGGCGCATCCTGGGGCTTCCTCTTGGTCTGGTGGCTGCTGCGCCGGCTCGACCCGACCCGCCAATGAGCGCCCCGCCAATGACCCTCCCCCGGCTCCGCGCCGTCGACGGCCGCACGCTCGAGGTGACCGGCCGCGTCATCGTGGGCCGCGACGAGTCCTGCCACCTGCCCTTTCCCGACGAGGCCCGGCTCGCGCGCCAGGGGCTCGCGGTCGTCGGGCAGACCGGGGGCGCCCTGCTGATGTGCTTGAGCCGGACCCATGGGTTCGTCGTCGACGCCGACGGCGCCGTGTCCCCGCTGCCTCCGGCCAGTCCGCGGGCTACGTCCTCACCCGCGGCAGCGCGACTCGGTGGCGTTGAGGGTGATCGACCGTGTGCGTCACGCGCAATTCGCAGAACCGGAAGAACGGCGTCAGCCGTACCTAGCGCACACGGACGAAGCCGCGGACCACATACCTAGAAGGATGGCTGACAGCGCCCGCGTCTCCCGCGACCGGCCTCGGCATGGGGCGCGCGGGTCTAGGTCAATCCATGCCATCTGTCCGACGTGCTCTAACCGTCAATCGCCCGCAGGTCGGGTACGCCTCATCTCAACGTTGCCCGCAAACTTCGACCACTCCCCGACGAGCATGTCGCGTGACGGGCTCTGTCCCGCTTCCAGATTGAAAGCCGTCACCGTGGCGTCACGCGGATCGTCCCGATGACCGTGAACGACCTTGATGTCGCCGCGTTCGTCGTAACCGGGTTCTGAATACAATCCGCGATCAACGTAACGGGCGTGTTCATCAGGAGTGAGAGCAACTGGATGCACGTCCCATTGGTCTCGGACGGGGTCCGCCCTTCCTACCATCGCGAACACCTGCTCGTCGCCTCCGACGTGAGTGCTACTGAACCCGTGATCTCGCAAGATAGGTGCCGTCGTCCCAACGGCAAACGGGGTATCAGAAAGAGGCGTCACAGCGTAGACGCGGCTCTCGCCGCGGTCGTCGTACCAGTCCGGCGCGAGTGAGTGCCCTGTTGTCGCCTCGAGGCTGCCCTTCAGCTCCGCCGAGAAATAGTCTCCGTGGCGGGCCTTCTGCTCGAGGATTTCGTCGGTGATCTGTTCCCGAGCGGCGTCCTCGCCCCCGTCCTCGATGGTGCCGTCCGCCAAACCCGCAGCCACCTTGCCCTCGCGTTCCTTGACATCGTCCCGGGTCATGGTCACTCGTCGGTAGAACGGTTCAGCGGAGAGTGCCGCGCCCGTGTCACGGTCGCCAGCGCGATGTCTGAGTCGGTCCAACGCGTTCAGTACCTTGCCGGCTTCGTACCGTCCCGTGGTCTCGACTGCGACCCGAAGGTCGTCTGCCAGCATCGGAGCGCCGAGTTTCCGCGCGACTTCGTCGTAGACTGCCGCCTTCAGGAATTCCTTGCCAACGTCCTTCGCAGCCTCCAGGCGCGGGTGCTTCGCAGTCTCACCCTCCTTCTCGACTGAACCGCCCTGACCCTCGGGTGTGAACCTGTCAGGTCCGGTGTCCCTTCCATCGAATGAGCCGGGCGTGCCCGAGCCATCCGACGAGCCCACGGTGTCGGAGGTGGACGACCGCGGTTCAGAAGTCCCGGACGGATCCTCTTCCTGTTCCTCGCTCGAGTTGCTAACCGCCTCGTGGTTCTGGTTTCGGACGTCTCCGACCTTCTGGTCAGCCTCGTTGCCCGACGTCGAGCCAACTCCGGACGAGTCCTCGTCCGCCGTGTGCTCGTTCACGACGGGTGCGGGAGTGTCGGCCGATTTGTTGTCGTGGTCGCCCATCTCGGCCTGGTTCTGCAGAGGCCGATCCGGCGAGCTGGTCGGTTCGGGACCGACGGAAACCTCAGACGGGTCTCTGTTCGACGGCCGGTCCACCACTTCGAGGCGCCCATGTACGGCATCCTCGGCCCCGTCCGGTTGCGGTGTCTCGGGTCGGCTCGTCGGCTCCCGCACCTCAGGTCCGCGCGTCGGCTCCCGCACCTCAGGCCCGCGCGTCGGCTCCCGCACCTCAGGCCCGCTCGTCGGCTCCCGCACCTCAGGCCCGCGCGTCGGCTCCCGCACCTCAGGCCCGCGCGTCGGCTCCCGCACCTCAGGCCGGCTCGACGGCTCGGGCGTCACCGGACCATCGGACGACTGCCGCACGTCCGGCCGGTTCGGAGGTTCCGGAACGTCCGGCCGGGCCTGAGGTTCCGAGCGCGGCGCGTCGGCGGGCTTCGGCGAGCCGGTCGGCTGCGAACCATCTGCTCTCGCCGCCTTCTCGGTGGCGAAAGCGTCGAGCTTTGACTGGACGTCGCGCGTGGGCCGCAGGCTGCCGTCACCAGGCGGCGTATCCGAGCGAATGGCCTTCTCGGTACGAAAGTCGTCCAGCTTTCCCTGGAAGTCGCCAGTGGGGCGGAGGCTCCCGTCCCCCGGAACTCGTGGCGCGGTGTCGGCGCGCTCCGCAGGATCGGGCCGACGGGGCTCCGTGGGCGGCTCAGGTGGCCGCACCTGGTCGGCGGGCCTGCTGGTGCTGTCAGCGCTCATTACCGGGACCGGCCGTTCCGAAGTCCCGATTGATCGAACGCACCGGGCTGCCCGAAGCCGGGGAAGGGGTCCCCGCCCGGCCAACCCTGTCGTGCGACGGGCGGGACCTCGTGTGCCCACGGCGGGCGGGGATCGAGGGACCCCCTCCGCGCCGCCTCCGCCTCGGCCTGCGCGGCGCGCGCGGAGGTCTGGGCGGCGTCCGCGCGGCGCACGAGCCAGACACGCAGCGCGAAGAACGCGACGCCCGAGATCACTATGCCGGCCAGCAACGCCGTCCCCTCGGCATTCGTCAGCGTCGGCGGGGACGGCGAGCGGAGTCCGAAGATCGCGACAGCCAGCAGGAGACCGTACCCACTGGCCATGACCCGCACGATGGTCCACCGCAGCGGGGGTAGGCCCGCCAGGACACGGAAGAAGATCCGGACGAGGGTCAGCCCCAGGAAGAGCGCAGCCCCGAACTGCAGTGCAAGGACTGGCCCGAGCAGCAGCGCCGCGACGAAGACCGGGACGGGGCCGACGTTCATCGGTCGACCCGAGGGCTCGGGCTGAGGCGGATCGCAACGGCCATCGCCGGGTTGCAGTCGCCCGCGACCACGCGTCGCCCGCCCGGGCCACGGTCGACCAGAACGAAGCAGCTGGGCATCAGGGTCTGGAACTCGGTGGGCTCCATGGTGAACTCGTAGGAGCGCTGCATCACCTGACCGTCAGTCTGCGACTCGCCCTGAGTGTGCGTGACACCTCGGGTCGTCGACCCTCCCTCCGTGGTCGAGACGGTGTAGCTCGAGCCGTTGTGCGACGAACCCCCACCAGGGCCCCACCCGCCGCCGCGGGAGTCGCTCCACGACTCGCCGCGGCTCCAGGTGTCCGTCTCGGAGGTCGAGATCGCCGTCGAGCGGTTCGTCCCGAGCTGGCGGGAGAACTGGCTGAGCTTGAAGGAGTAGCCCTTGCCGATGTGTTCGGCGGCAGCAGCAGCCTCCGCGGTGTTCCCGAGACGCATGAAGATCGTTGCGGAGTCGGCGCCGCCGACGAGCTGGAGGGCATCCTCGCGGAGGTGCTTGAACAGCAGCACGAGACGAACCCCCGCGTCGCCGGCTCGGTCGGAGAGGGTCTCGAGGGAGTCCCGGCCCAGCGTGTCCGCACCCGCCACGATGACGATGCGCTTGGGACCGCTCCCACGCTGCATCCGAGCCAGACGGTGGATCAGGAGCTGGACGAGGACCCGCTCCGTGAGGTCGCGGCACCGCTGCGAGGCGTCGGCCAGGTCGATCACCGTGAGGCCGCTCGCTGGCCACATACCGGTCGGGGCCCCGGTCTGCTGCTCGTTCGTCTCCGCCTCCCCACCGAGCTGCGCGAACTCGCCGCTGAGCGCCCGGAGCTCGTCTCGGACCCGCTCGCTCTGTCCGACCACGACGTCAACCTGAGCCGCGAGGCGTCCGAACTCCTCGTCGGAGAGCGGTGACTGCTCCCCCGAGGCATGCACGGAGCGCAGGACGTCGAGCCCCGCGACGATGCGGGCGAACGTCTTCCGACCGTCGAGGTTGCGGGTGACGGCCTGGAGCAGGCCGGCGTCGAGCGTGCGCATCGCCGATGCTTCGGGCTTCGGACGCCCGGAGGTCACCGCTTCGGCGAGGACCTCGGCGAGCGCGTCAGCGTCCAGTTCGTCGAGGAAGCCGCCGCCCGCGAACGTGCCTGGCGCGGCAAGACGCCCGACCGGCCGCTGCGCTGCGGCGGCATAATCCATCAGTGGTCCGGCGATTCCCCGGCCGGTCAGGTCGAGGCACAGGATCGATTCGCCCTCGGCGAGCGCCGTGCATCCGGCCGTGGTGAGCAGGCATTGCCAGCCCTCACCCGCGCCGCCGAAGACGTCGACGCGCGACATGCCTCGGGACAGCGTCAGTGGGTAGTGGAGGTACTCGCGTTCGTAGCGGGCCTGCTCCGCAGCGTTCCACTCTGCCCTCGCTCGGTCCCACCCCCACCAGTGCTGCTGGTATGCCTGGAACTGCCCCGCGGCCCACTGGTCGTGCGCCCGCCGCGCATCATCGATCGCCTTCCTGGCCTGCGCGACACCGTAGATCGCGAAGGCCCCGATACCTCCTCCGATCAGGATGAGCAGTAGTCCGAAGACGGAGAAACCTCCGCCTCCGGAGAGGAAGCAGAAACCGAAGAACGCCGCGATGCCCGGCCCGATGAGACGCTTGGCCAACCGCCGCTGTGCCTCCGCGTAGCGGTAGTGCAGTGCACCGAGGTCCGGGGCGCTGGGCTGGCACCACTGCGGCTCGGCCTCTGGGAACGCCGCAGGAGCGGCCGGCTCCACGAACTCCCAGCCCCACCGCTCCGGCGCCGTCGCCAGCCGCACGGCGAGGTCGTGACGCGGCCGCGCCCACATCGCCGACCCTCGAACCCGCCCAGTGTCCGTCGTTGCCGACATCGCGTCCCTGCTCCCCCACCTGCTCGGCCCGGTTGTGGTCGGGCCCCGTCCGTTCTAGTCAACGCGTCGTCGCGAGAACGAGGGCGGCGTTAGCGGAACATGGGGTACAGCAACACGTTCAGCCTAACGCTTTCCTTCGTTCGGCCTAGTTCGTTGCCGCTCGAACTGCCTGATAGTCAACGCCGTCTACTGAGATCTCCCGATCCGTCGGGAACGAGCACCGGGGGGACCGTGCTCTCGGCAACGCCGTTCGGCCGTATGCACTGCTACCGCATCACCTCAGTCCCGCGCTCCGAGGAGTCGTCGCGCTCTCCGTCGCATCCGGGACCACGAGATTCCGAGCGGATCCGCGCGCGACTGTTCGCCGCGCTCACCGCCACCCACGCATCGCTCGCCGGCGAGCGCGCAGCGCAATTGGCCCTGGCATGGTGGCGCCCGGACGGCGAGGACGTCCGCGTCGTTTTGGGAGCGACCCCGTCCTTCCCGCTGGTCGACGATGCGCCGACCGAGCCGGACGATGATGGTTGCGGTCTGCTCTACCCACCCGGCGCTCGCGCGCGCCAGATCGACGTCGACGAGGCGGACCGCGAGCTGGGGAAGTTCCCGTCGTGGGTGGCGTGCGGCGGCGCGGGCGACGCACTCTGGACGATCGACGGACGGGGGACCGCGGACCCGCTGCGTGGCGGGTTCGAGGACCACGCGGCGCACCTCCCCCACCCCTTCGTCTGGCTGGTCCTCGCGGAGCCGGTCAGCGCGGACGCTCTCGAACGCGAGATCGTCGCCCTGGAGTCGCTCTTCCCAGCCCTGCGGATGAAGACCAACTCGGAGAAGGACCGTGTGGCCTTGCAGCGCGCGGAGGGTCGGTACCGGGACCTGGTCCGGGCCCGGGTGACGGGTCTGTGGTCGGTCCGGATCGCAGCCGGTGGGCGGAACCCGGCTGAGGCCCGGGCGAACGCCGCGGTCCTGGCCTCGGCGAGCGAACTCGACGAGCAGCCGTTTGTGGTGGTGCCCGATACCGAGGTGACGGACCTGCACTCCTGCCTCGGGGCGTCGACCCGCCTCCGGGGCGAGGCGACCGTGCCCTTCACCTGCGGTGCCGACATCCTCCTCGCTACCGCCCCGCCGCCGACGAGGGAGATTCCGGGCGTGCGAGCGGTCGATGCGCCCGAGTTCGACGTGACGGCGGAGGCCACCTCCGGCCCAGAGTGGGCACTCGGCGCGGTGCTCGATCGGGCCAGGCGCGCGGCCGGGCCCTTCACGGTCTCCCGCGACAGCCTCAACCGGCACGCCTTCATCTGCGGAGCGACGGGCTCGGGCAAGTCCCAGACGATGCGGACCGTCCTCGAGGAGATCGCGAACGATCCCGTCGACCCGCTTCCCTGGCTCGTCGTCGAACCAGCGAAGGGTGAGTACGCCCGGATGGCCGGACGGCTGGGGCCGGATCGGGTCACCGTCATCCGGCCCGGCGACCCCGACGTAGCACCGGCATGCCTCAACCCGCTCGAGCCCGAGCCCGGATTCCCGCTGCAGGCGCACGCAGACCTGGTGCGGGCCCTCTTCCTCGCCGCCTTCGAGGTGAGCGATCCATTCCCCCAGGTTCTGGGACGGGCGCTCACTGACGTGTACGTCGACGCCGGGTGGGACCTGCTGACGGGAACCCCCCGACCCACGCACTCGCCGACGGTAAGGCGGAGCGATCCACCACGACAGGCGCATCCCCGCTACCCGCGGCTCGGGGACCTGCAGAGGGCGGCGCGGCGGGTCGTTACCCGGATCGGCTACGGGGACGAGGTCGCCGCCAACGTGCAGGGCTTCGTCGACGTCCGGATCGGGAGCCTGCGTTCCGGGACCCCGGGACGATTCTTTGACGGCGGGCATCCGCTCGACCTCGCGACGCTGCTCGACCGTCACGTCGTACTGGAGCTCGACGGTGTCACGAACGACCAGGACAAGGCCTTCCTCATGGGGGTGATCCTGATTCGACTTGTCGAGCACCTGAGAGTCCGGGGAAGTTCACCGCGGTTGCGGCATCTACTGGTGATCGAGGAAGCACACCGGTTGCTCAAGAACGTGGCGGACGGGCCCGCCGCCGGTGCGGTGGAGCTGTTCGCGTCACTCGTTGCCGAGATCCGCGCCTACGGCGAGGGCGTTGCCGTCGTCGAGCAAATCCCGTCGAAGATCCTGCCGGACGTTCTCAAGAACACGGCTGTGAAGATCGTGCACCGGCTCCCTGCCGCTGACGACCGTGCCGCGGTGGGGGCGACGATCAATTTGTCCGAGCAGGCCTCAAGCCTCGTCGTCTCCCTTCCACGCGGAAGGGCAGCCGCGGCCACCGACGGAATGGACTACCCCGTCCTCGTGCAGTTCCCTCTACGGGAGGGCCGGGAGACCTCCGAGGGGGCCCGGAGCGACGCGCCTCTGGCGGGCCGCCGCAGCCCGTGGTGTCCCGGGACCTGCCATGAGGCGCCCTGCTCCGCGCGGGAGATCAACGACGCCGAGCACGATTCCCGCTCACCCGTCCTCGTGCTCTGGTGCGAGACGATCGTGATGAGCCTGCTGCAGGGCGTCCCCGTACCGACCCCCTCGGAGCGCGTGGCGCGGGCCCTCGCCGACGTCCCCCAGGAGCGGATCGGCTGCATGCTGATCCATCTGGCCGAACGGGCCGTCGCCGCCCGTCAGGTGGAGCTCCGACCCTGGGTGGACGTCGCCGATCTCGAGGGCAGGGTCCTCGACGAGATGACGTCGTGGTGTCTCGGGGAACCACCCCCCGAAGACCCTGACCCGCTGCACTGGACCGCAGGTCCCTGCCGGTACAGCGGGGTGCGTGAATCGCTGGCCGCCCTCCCCGCCGAGACGGCCGTCGACCCGGACCCGCGGTGGTCGGACCTGAAGCTCCACCTCGACGCCCCGACGGCCGGGGGGTGTCTCGCCCAACTGGACGCCGAGCCGGTCTTCCGGGTCGGCGGCGACCGAGTGGTGGTCGGAGACACAGGGAGCAGCCTGCTCCGTGAGTCGGTCGAGCAGGTCGGCGCCGGGGCCGACGCACGAGCGATGGAGCTGGCCATCCGGTCGGTTACTCGCGCGGACGCCCCGGGACTTGCCCGGCTGCTGCACCTCAGCTGCCACCTTCTCGAGGAGAACTGATGGGTATCGACTCTACGAGAGGTCCGGAATCGAACTCCGCGCGCTCGACTCCCGTGGCCGAGCAGGTAACTCCGGCCGATCGGCACCGCACCGCACCACACCACCGATCAAGGACCACGCGGGCGACGACGGCACCGCCACGACCCACCCCCGTCTGGACCGGTTGAAGACGTTGGCGAGGGAGGCCACCGTCGCGGGCGTGGTCACGATTGCGTCGATCGGCTTGATCTCGCACAAGGTCAGCGGAGAGCTCGCCGGGAACACTGACGCGGGAAAAGCGAAAGAGCGCGGAGAACTCGTCCGGCCCGTGACGAAGGAATCGACTGCCGGGTCGATTGACGCTGCGGTGACCAAGGGATTGAACGAGATCGGCAAGGGCGCAGGGGGGCTCGGATCGCAGGGAGCCGAGCAAGTGGCCGAGACGATCCACGCTCGTCGGAAGGCCTCGGAGGAAGACGAGCGCCACGGCGGGGAGCCGCGTCAGCGCGGGTTGGTCGCAGGAGCCGACGTGGAGGCGGCGGAGGTCCGCCGGGCGAACTGAGGCTGGTCGAAGGCTCCGTGTACACCGACATGCGCCTGGTCCGGCGTCACAGCCCCTCCCAGCAAAGGGGTACACGAGCCCACGCCCTAGCGTCAGGCAGTCCACAGCCTCTCGGGTGGCGGCGCAAGCGGACCTTCCTAGTCGTCACCCGGAATCTTGAGCAGGGAGATCGGACCGCGTCCGTCACCGGCGCCGTCGTCGCGATTCTGGTCGCATGCGGGACGCTGTTCAGATGGTCGAGGGCACGCCGGGAGACGGGGGTCCGCCGCGAGCGCGGCGGTCTCTCGAGGTGGCCCGCCAACCACTGGGTGCGTCCGGCTCGCGGCACTCGAAGCTCGGCGGGAACGATCAAGCGTCCACGGTCGTCTATTGGTACGGGCTCGACGCACCATTCCCAGTCTTCGTTCTCAGGTTCTTCAACGGCCTGCTGACCTGAACGCGACTGCCATACACGGGCGCGAGCGTCGAGCAGTCCCCCTGTACCTCGTCGAGAAACGCGATGGCGTACCTGGCCTTAGGGCTGGTTGCGCAGCAGGGACTGGAGAAAGGAGAGGCCCCGACGTGCCTCGTCCGGTCGTGTGGCATCGAACGCCGGGAGCGCGTAATCGAGGTAGTGCCGGCTGTCATTTGACAGAACCCACCCGAGGGGCGCGGCGACCGCAGGTTGGGTGGACGGCGCCACGGTCACCACCCCACCGCTGGACGCGTGCACGGCAGCGATGGCCCTGCGACAGCGTTCGTCCTCGGTCGCGTCACATGGATTCGCGACGGCGATCGCCAGGCGTTGGAGCCAGGCCTGCTGGCCCGCCTGGACGTCGAGGGCCGAGCGCCCCTCGAGCGGAACGATCGCCTCGACCGCGGCCGTTGGCGCCTCCGCCAGCACGTCGCCACCGAAGTGGTTATCGAGAAACACCACCACAGGGACGATGACGCTATTCGGGGCACCGGCGAGGCGCCCGGGCAGGGTTCCGCCGAGGACTGCGGCGTTGTGTCGCTGCACAATCGTCATCACGGTCGGAGCGATGTCAGCCAACGTGCCGAGCCCACTGCCCTCGGCGTACCCGCCGTCGACCAGTTGGAGCGCGCGCGGGGCCTTGCCTTGCTCAGGGCAGGACGTGGTCCGGCCAGCTGGCGTGACGAAGGGGAACCGCGCCGAGAGCATCGCCGCGGTCGACCACCGCGGACGGTCCGTCCTGCAAGCGAGCAGGGTTCCGAGGTCGACGCTCGCCCCGATCCGCGGGCTCGTGTCGTCGCAACCGGTCCCGGTGGTCCCTGGCCACGCGACCTGGCTGACCAGTACCCGGCACCCGGAGATCGCGTCGGTCGAGTTGAGGACGAGGGCCCCGGTCGGTGCACCGATGCCGTCCGGGTAGGTCTGGAGGAGGTCGGGTGCGGCGCGCTCCCAGACCTGCTCCATGAGTGCCGCGCGATCGCGCCAGTCCCAGGTGCCGTCGGGGGCGTAGGAGGGGACCCGCAGGCCGGTCAGGTTCCCGACGGCATCCGCGTCGAGGAGGCCGGCCGTCGCCGCCGCGAGCGCGTCCGGCTGCGACAGGCCCGTGGACGCGTCCTCGGGTTCCGCGGCGTGACCGCGGCTGAGGGTGAGCCCGACGGATCCGCCACTGACCCCGCTCGAGACGACGGGTGCATTGGCTGCGCAGTCCGCCTCGATCGCCCGGAGCGGGTCGATTCGAAGGCTCCGTAACGCGTTTTCGGTCCAGTAGGACGCCCGGATGCCTCCACCCGCAGCCGCGACGAGCACCATGGGACGCACCTTGAGGTCGGCTGCCAACCGGTCGCAGGGGACGGAGCGGCGTGCCCAGTCCTCCAGGAGAACCTGCGGCGGCACCCGCTCCGTCCCGGTCCCCCCGGTGAGACGCAAGGCGTGGAGATCACGATCGCCCCCGGCCCAAGCGTTCGCGATGCCGATCGCCACCAGGAGTGTCAGTACCGGCGTGGCCTGGAGCCGGAAGAACCGGAAGAACTCCAGCGGCTGGTGGTACTGAGTGTGGACGACCAGCAGCCCGAGCACGACGATCCAGGCGGCCAGCAGTATGCCTGTGGTCGCGGTGACGCCGATGAGACCACCGAGGCAGATCGGAAACAAGGCGAAGGCGAGTGCCACGACGACCGCGACGAGACCGACGGCTGTGTCGACGACCCTGCCGCTGCGTGGTCGGTACTCCGTGACATCGAGGACAGCAGCGCCCTGGACCCGCTCGATGAGCTTGAAGGAGACGAAGGGAACGACGACCAGCACTGCCGCCGCTCCGACGACCAGCCCGGTCGCCCAACCCGAGCGCCCCTCTGCCGTCGGCGGTAGGACGAGCACGACGGTCATCGATCGCACGAGCGACAGGCACCCGATAACCAGGGTGGCAATCGCCAGTACATCGCCGGTCCACCGGACCGCCTGTGCGCGCCCGTCATCCTCCTCCGCCGAGATGTCAACGCGGGGAGCCCACTTCTGAGTCCTCGGCCCGAGACAGCGAAAGAACACGCTGACGACCACCGCGCCGAGGACCACGCTCAGGAAGGTCCAGATCTGGCGGTGGTCGATCCATCGGCCATCTCCGCCGACGGCGACGAGAACCGAGCCTCCGACCGCCCCAAAGAGCGCCAGGACGACCAGCCATCCAACGAGCGGTGATTCGTCCAACTCCTCGTGGGAGACGTAGAACTTGTGCGCGCGTTCGCTGCGCCGACGCCCGACGTAGAACGCCGCCACCGTGAATAGCGCTGTGCTCAAGGCGGCCGCGCCTAGTTGACGCGCTAGCCCGGGCAGGCTGTCCAGCCACTGTCGCTGTACGTCCGGAAGCTGATCGAACAGATCCCCCAGGGGGACGAGCGAAAGGACGGCCAGGAGCGCGAGCGCCACGGCCGTCACGCGTTGCCATCGCAGCCCTGTCCCGGCCAGGCGGGCGGCACGAGCAAGCACGGCGCGCGTGCGTTCGTTCCGAACGATGGCAACGACGGCGGAGAGCAGGGCGACCCACTTCACCGTCGCGGAGGTGGCGATCGCGTACCGCACGAGTCCCGACGTATCGCTCAGGTCCGGGTCGAGCACCCAGAGCAGGATGGCGTTCTCGACCAGGTCGGCCGTCACGACGACCGTGAGCGCGACGACGGCGACTCGACTCAGCCAGCCCCGACGCAGGAGAAGGAAGAAGCCGAACGCGTACGCCACGATGAAGACGAAGTCGATCGATGCGTAGATTCGCGCGAGCTCGGCCACGGACACCGGGACGTCCGGATTAGGCGCCCATCGCGCCCAGCGATCGGCGACGGAGAGGGCCATCGGCCCGGTGACCTCCCCCAGCGACGCCACCCTCGCCGACTGGTCAGGGATGGAGGCGATGAGCCGGTCGATCTCCAACAACGCGAGGAGCAACCCGATGGCAACACCTACGGTGCTCATGAGTACCGCGACGGACCTGGTGGTGTGCGGCTTGGGCTGATTCGGACAGCCCGGGTCCTGCCCGCGGAAGCAGAGCCTCCACCAGCGACGCCATGCATCGAGCACGGGCACTCCTCGCCGAGCCGTCCCTGCAACTGTGGGTGACCCTTGCCCCGGATGACACGGCAGTCGACCGGCTGAACGGGCTACGGCAGCTGGCAGCCGGGTGAACGTCTACCAGAACCCCAATGCCCGCGTTTGGCTGCCCGCTGACTCACCCGCTCCTGACGTGCCCGCGCTGGCGGCTCCACCGAGCCGCCGGCGCGCGCCGCCGATCTATGCTCGCCCGAGCGTGGGGCCGATCGACATGGGGCGTGGATGGCGGGGGAGTTCTTCGGGCCGTACCGGGTGGGCACCCGGCTCGGCAAAGGCGGGATGGGCGAGGTCCACGAGGCCTTCGACACCCACCGAGAGCGCACCGTCGCCCTCAAGCGCCTCCACGGCGAGGACCAGGACGACCCCGACGTCCGCGAGCGCTTCCGCCGCGAATCCCGCATCGCCGCCCGGCTCGACTCCCCGCACGTCGTCCCGATCCACGACTTCGGCGTCATCGACGGCCGCATGTACATCGACATGCGCCTGGTCCGCGGCCGCGACCTCGGAGCCCTCATCCAGACCGACGGCGCCCTGAGCCCCGAGCGGGCCGTCCACATCATCGAGCAGGTTGCCGACGCCCTCGACGCCGCGCACCAGGCCGGGATCGTGCACCGCGACGTCAAGCCGTCGAACGTCCTGCTCGCCGCCCGCGACTTCGTCTACCTCGCCGACTTCGGCATCGTCCACGTCCGCGAGGCCACCGAGCAGCCCCGCCTCACGGCCACCGGCTCGACCCTCGGCACCCCCGCCTACATGGCCCCCGAGCAGCTGCGCGGCGCACCGTTCGACCAGCGCCTCGACGTCTACGCCCTCGGCTGCGTGCTGTTCGAGGCCCTCACCGGACGGCCGCCGTTCGTGGGCGAGCACATGGCCGTGATGCTCAGCCACCTCAACGACACCCCACCCCGGCCCTCGAGCCTCGTCTCGCTGCCCGCCGGGCTCGACGACGTCGTCCTCACCGCCCTCGCGAAGGATGCGGCCGGGCGCTTCCCGACGACCGGCGCACTCGCGATCGCCGCCGCGGAGGTCATCCGGCGCGACGCGAAGGCCGCCGAGTCGCTCACCGAGCAGCGGACGTTCGAGACCGCCCCCGCGCGGCCCGCTCCGCCGCGCATCCAGCCGATGACGCCGCGCACCACGCCGCCGGCTGCGTTCCGGCCCCCGGCGCCGCCCCGCCCGGCACCTCCGGCCCACCGACCCCTTCCCGACGATCGCCCGCCCGGCCCGGGTGCCGACGTCACCGGTCCGATCCCCCGCCCCGTCGTGCCCCAGGCCCCCGAGCCGCCGGTTTCCGCCCGCTCCGGCGCGCCAGCCGGCGTCGTGGCTCTCGTCCTCGCGGTCGTCGTGCCGCCGGTCGGCGCGGTCCTCGGGTTCCTCGCCCGACGGGGCGGCGACGTGCGCCGCGGGACGATCGCCCTCGCGCTCGGAGCGGCCCTGACGGTGCTCGTCGTCGTGGCCGCGATCCTGCTCCTGCGCACGCCGGCCGTCCCGGCGTCGACGGTCGAGGCGCAGATCGTCGCGCAGTCAGGTCTCACGGCGAGCCAGGTCTCGTGCCCCGACTCCCTCCCCGCGCAGGTGGGCGCCTCCGTGGTCTGCACCGTCTCCAACGGCGGCCGCACCCAGCAGCTCCGCGCGTCGGTGACCACCGTGAACGACGACCAGGTCACCTTCGACATCACCGCGGAGTAGTCGCTCAGTCACTCTTCCGTGGCTCGGTTCCAGTCTCGGGAAGAACACGGCGACAACACGTAACTGTTTCGGGGTCCCACTCGATCATCCCTTCACACGGCCGGGGGTGAGGCCGCGCGAGGGGGACGTGCATGACGAGGATGAGCGACGGGGCGCCCGACCCCGTCACCGACGTGGTGCGCGCTGCCGACCTGCGCGCCCGGGCGCCGCAGTCGGCCATTCCGACTCAGGGCGGCTCCCCGCTCCTGCCTCCGCCCCGCTCCGGCCCGCCCCCGATGGGACCGATGATCGGCCCGCCGAGCGGCCCCGCGCGTCGATCCCCCCTCGTCACCCCGCAGGGTCGCCCGACGCCGCAGCACCCATCGGGCGAGCAGCCGCCCGTCGACGAGGTATCGGTCCCGCTGAAGGTGCGGCTGTCCGCGCAGTGGCGTCACGCCCGCGAGGTAGCCAAGACCCCGCCGGGCCGCTGGACCCTGATCGGCCTCGCAGCCGTCCTGCAGGTGTTCCTGCTCTTCAGCACGGTCATGTGGTGGGCGGCCGGCCCTGGCTCGATCACCGCGTCGAGCGCCGCCCCGATGACCTGGACGGGCATTGTCTACGACGTCGGTGCCGCGGGCGTGAACCTCCGCTCTGCCACGGTGATCGACCCGGCGAACGCGGCGGACACCGCTGCCCGAGGTTCGCGTCTGGCTGTGCAATGCGGTCAGACCGGCGACGTCGTCCAGAAGGGCAACGTCAACACCGCGACGTGGTTGAAGACGACCGACGGCCTGTTCGTCTCCATGCTCTACGTCCGGGTCCCCGATCGGCAGTCCATCCCGAGCTGCACCGACTCCACCGTCGACGCCCCGCTCCTTGCCCTCGCGGACCCGGCCAACCCCGACCTTCCGCCTCCTCCTAACGGTCTGGAGGATGCGTCTGGTTCGTCGGGAAGTGGCACGATCGGCGGCGCGACCCGTTCCCGTGTGGCAGCCGCGGCCGGGCAGGGAGCGGTGGCCGCCCGCGTGCCCGCATCCGCTGCCCCGGTCGGGCCCGGCGCTCCAGCGATGCCTCCTGCTCGAGCCTCTGCGCCGACTACTGCTCAACCCCCGATCGGCTCCGGCAGCGGGGCGGCTACTCCTACTTCCGCGCCCTCGGACAGTGGTGGTGATGGCGGCGGGGGCGGCGGGGGCGGCGACGGCGGCTATGGCGGCGGTCCTTTCGGTGACTTCTTCCCCGCCGGCTGACGAGCGAGAGCCCTCCCGCAACCGTGTCCGTTGGACACGGATCCACGACAGGGAAGTCGATGACCCAGCTCGACGAGTCGGCCGAGCGCGCCCGCCCGGCTCCCGCCACACCCCTCGAGGTCCGCACCCAGGACCGCCGCGTCCTCGTCCACCCCGGCAAGCCCTTCACCCTCGGCCGCGACGAGTCGTGTGACCTGCAGGTCCTCGGCCCGGAGGTGTCGCGCCAGCACGTGACGCTGACCCACGGGCCGCGCGGCTGGGAGGTCCGCGACGAGAGCCGCAACGGCACGTTCAGCGGCGGACGCCGAATCTCGACCGAGCCGGTCAGAGGCCGCCTCACCATCGCCCTCGGCACGGGCAACAGCGCTCCGCAGGTCCACCTGCAGGCAGCACCACCCCTTCCCCGCCCGACCCCGCCGGTCGCGCCGGCACCCAGGACGCCCTACATCTCCGAGGCGGCCCAGCGGTCGTCGCGCCAGGGCAAGTTTTCCGCGGTCCACGACCTCCGCACCACCCCGGCCGCGCTCACCATCGGCCGCGACGAGCGCAACGACGTCGTCGTCGGGGACCTCCTGGCGAGCAGATTCCACGCCGAGCTCCGCCGCGAGGGCGAGCGCTGGGTGCTGGTCGACCTCGGCAGCTCCAACGGCACGTTCGTCAACGGCAGCCGGACCAAGCGACAGCCCCTCGGACCCGACGACGTCGTCGGCATCGGCCACGCCCTGCTCCACCTCGAGCGGGATCGGCTCGTCGAGTACGTCGACACCGGTGCGGTCGAGTTCCGGGCCGACGGCCTCGTCGTCCGGACCCCGAAGGGCAAGCAGCTCCTCAACCACGTCGGCTTCGGGTTGGAGTCGAAGAGCCTGCTCGCGGTCGTCGGGCCGTCCGGCGCCGGCAAGTCGACCCTGCTCCGGGCTCTCACCGGGTTCCGGCCCGCCGACGAGGGCCGCGTGGAGTACGCAGGCCGCGACCTCTACGCCGACTACGACGAGCTCCGGCAGCGCATCGGTCTCGTCCCGCAGGACGACATCCTCCACCCGCAGCTCACCGTGAAGCGGGCCCTGCGCTTCGCCGCCGAGCTCCGCTTCCCCGACGACGTGGCGGCAGAAGAGCGCGACCAGCGCATCGACGAGGTCATCCACGAACTCGGCCTGAAGGACCAGGCCGACCAGGCCATCCACACCCTCTCCGGCGGGCAGCGCAAGCGCACCAGCGTCGCCCTCGAGCTCCTCACCCGCCCATCTCTGCTCTTCCTCGACGAGCCCACCTCCGGGCTCGACCCGGGCCTCGACAAGTCCGTTATGCGCACCTTGCGGGGGCTGGCCGACGACGGGCGGACGGTCGTCGTCGTGACCCACTCCGTCGCCAACCTCGACCTGTGCGACCGGCTGCTGCTCCTCGCTCCCGGTGGCGAGGTCGCCTTCTTCGGCCCGCCCGACGAGGCCCTCGCCTACTTCGGCAAGACCGACTTCGCCGACGTCTTCCTCCTGCTCGGCGAGCGCGACGACTGGGGCGACCGGTTCCGGCAGTCCCCCGCGCACGCCCGCTACGTCGGCCGATCAAGCCAGCAACAAGACCCGAGCCGCCAGACCACGGCCGGCAAGGTCCCCGCCCGTCAGCAGTCGGTCCGACGACAGTTCTCGGTCCTGGCCCGCCGCTACCTTGCGGTCATCGCCGCCGATCGTCAGTACCTGATCTTCATGGCGGCGCTCCCGCTAGTGCTGAGCGTCCTTGCGCACGCGCTACCCGGGGAGGCCGGGCTGTCGATGGCCGAGCAGCTCCGCGGCGCGGCGGGGGCGCCGCACCTGTTGTGGCTGGTCCTCGTCGTCGGCGCGGCTCTCATGGGGAGCGCCGCGTCGATCCGCGAGCTGGTGAAGGAACGCGAGATCTATCGTCGGGAACGGGCGATCGGGCTGTCCCGCGGCGCGTACCTGGCGTCGAAGCTGGTGGTCCTCAGCGTGATCGTCGGGGTCCAGGCCGTGATCCTCGGCGTCCTGGGCACGATCGGCCGGCCACCACCGGACCAACCGGTGCTCCTCGGATCGGGCGTCACGGAGATCGTCGTGACCCTGGCGCTGCTGACGGTCGCGAGCATGGCGGTCGGCCTCGCGGTCTCGGCGCTGATCGACAACGCCGACCGCGGGATGCCGCTGCTCGTCCTGCTCGCGATGCTGCAGTTCATCCTCTCCAGCGCGCTGATGCAGATCGGCGACCGTCCCGGCCTCGGCCAGCTCGCCTGGCTCGTTCCCGCCCGCTGGGGCTTCGCCGCGGGTGCGAGCACGATCGGCATCCCCACCGGACCGGCCGCCCGCCCCTTCGACCAGCCCGACGCCCTCTGGGACCACACCGCCGGCACCTGGCTCGCCGACCTGGGCGCCCTCGTCGTCGTCACCGCGCTGTTCGTGGCCGCCACCTGGTGGCTGCTGCGCCGGCTCGACCCGGCCCGCCGATGAGCGCCCCGCCGATGGCCCTCCCCCGGCTCCGCGCCGCCGACGGCCGCACGCTCGAGGTGACCGGCCGCGTCGTCGTGGGCCGCGACGAGACCTGCGACCTGCCCTTTCCCGACGAGGCCCGGCTTTCGCGCCGGGCACTTGCGGTCGTCCTGCAGGCCGGTGGCGCCCTGCTGACGTGCCTGAGCCGGACCCACGGGCTCGTCGTCGACGCCGACGGCGCCGTGTCCCGGCTGCCCCCGGCCACCGACGACGGCCCGTCCGCCGGCTACGTCCTCACTCGGGGCAGCGCGACCGTCAGCGGACCCGCGTGGGGCGCCTCGTCGTTCTCCGTGACCGTCACCGCGGTCGCCGCCGCGCCCGTCGTCCTGACGATGGACCCGGCCGGCACCGTCACCCGCGAACCGGTCCGCCTGCGCACCGGCACCAAGGAGTTCGTCACCGCACTGATGCTCTGCCGGCACCGCCTGCTCGACGCGACCGACACCGCCCCACCCCCCGAGGTCCCCCAGCTCACCCGCGCCGTGCTCGAGGCGACCAACAGCTGGCACCTCCTGCACGCCCTCGCCCACGACGAGGCCACCCGCAAGCGGCTCACCGGCCGCATCCATGAGCACCTCAAGGCGCTGCGGGTCAAGCTCGTGCGCGGCGGACTCGCCGAGCGCGGCGCCCGGCTCACGCCCGCGGTGATGGTCGACCTGCTCCTCGCCGCCGGCACCATCACCCGGTCCGACCTGCGCCTTCTCGACGACGAGGCCTGGCTGCGCGCGCAGGAGGCCCAGTGGTGGGACGCATGACGGCCACCCCCGAGCTCGGGGATGGGGACCGCCCCGCGATCTCCCTAGCGTCATTCGCATGACGCTGACCGACATCGCCCCGGCCCGCCGCTCGCACCCGGAGTCGTTCCGGACGACCGCGATGCCCTCGACGATGACCGCTCCGCTCACCGCGTCGGTCCCCACGCCTTCCCGACGAGTGCCGTGGCTGGTCGCAGTGGCCACGCTCGGGGTCGCGGCGGCCGCCGTCACCGTCGTGATCGGCAGTGGCGGTTCGTCGGTGGACCCGCTGCCCGAAGCTCGCGTGTCGCTGATCGGCGCCGACCCCACTGCCTCAGGATGCTCCGACGACGCCCGCACCCTCACCAGCCGCGTGCTCACCGCGCAGCGGGGTCGGTTCGAGGTGCCGATCGGGATGCTCGAGGTCCGCGGCTCGGCCCGGTGTGGCACGGCGTGGGCCCGTTACACCGTGAACGCGTCGGCCCCGGTCTCCGCGGTCGCGATCGAGGGTGCCCCGCGGCAGGAGGTCCCGCTCGTGACCACCGGCCGGGTCGCCCACGGCGTCACGCCCATGGTTGACGCCGACCCGTCGGTCCACGCCGAGGTCGTCCCGGCCGCTGGCGCTGACCTGCCCAGTCGTCAGACCGACCCGCTCCCCGGAGGAACCTCATGACCCGCGGCGTGCTCGTCGCCTGGTGCGGGGGCGGCGTCGCCGTGCTCGCGATCCTCGCGGCCCTGTTCTGGCCGATGACCGCCGAGCTCGCGCCCACCCCGGCGGCCGCTTCGACCTCCGCGCCCGCGGTGCCTCCTCCCCCGGCCGCGACGCCGCCGCCCGTGACCGCCGCCGCTCCTGAGCTCGAGGCGGTGACCACCTCGCGGGCTCGGACCGCTCCCACGACGCGCCCCCGGGCCGCCTCACCCGCGCCCGTCGCGCCAGTCCGGGCTCCGGCAGCTGGCGGTGCTGGCAGTGGTGGTGGCAGTGGCACGAACTCCGGTGGGCCGATCAGCACCGGGCCGGCCCCTCCGAACGCCGGTGGCGGAGGGGGAGGCGATGGCGGCGGAGGCGACGGCGGCGGCGGCGACCCCGGCGGCGGCGACCCCGGCGGCGGCTTCGGGAACTTCTTCCCGGGCGGCTGAGCTGCAGCCACTTGAAGTGGAAGACGCTGCTCTTCAGCCGAGCCCGTGACGCGCCAGGATGCGCTGCTTGGCCGACTGGAACTCGTGGTCCTCGAGCACACCCTGGTCCCGGAGAGCAGCCAGCTTCGTGAGCTCGTCGGCGATGCTCGGCGCGGACTGTGTCACCGCCTGCGGAGCCGTGACCGTCGGCCGCTTCGCCTCGCCGATCCGAGCGCGCATCTCGTTCAGCCGTGGGAGCGCCCGCTGGTAGACATCCCGCGGCAGCGGCAAGGTGTTCGACAGGGTCCAGGGGTCGCTGGCGTCGGCGTTGCGCGACTTGTTCGTGCCTCGCCAGTAGTCCTCGTTGGCCGCGCCGCTGTAGCTCGGGGTCAGAACCTCGATCACCCCCGTGAGCATGCCTGCGTTGTACTCGATGCCGGTGATCTCGGCGTACGGGAATGTCGTCACACGGGCCCCCTCCGAATGAGCCGGCCATCATGCTCGTCATCGCTCCGACCTTGACGATCACAACCGGTCGGCGAAGGCACCGAGGACTCCCGCCGTCCCCGAGCCGATGACGAACCACGGCACCTCGCCCAGGGAGCAGTGGTCCTTGAGCGCCTTCCATGCCTTGTCGCTCGGCGTGGTGCCGATCACCTCGACGCCACCCCAAGCCGTCTGCGCGCGCAAGTCGAGCTCGGCCTGGTGCTCCACGGCCTGGTGCTCCACGGCCTGACGAACCTGTGGCGCGACCCCCGTCAGCCCCAGGTGCCGGGCGACTCCGAGCACCATCTCTTGGTCCGCAGCAGGAATGTCCCCGAAGCTCAGCTCGGCGCCTCCGCGATTGGTGACCGCGAGGGTGTTCGCACCGAACGTCTTCTTGACGATGTCCACGCGCCCGATCGCGTCGGCGAGTACCTCACGCTTGAAACCTGTCGTCTCGACGTCGCTGCCAAAGAAGGCGACGAGCCGCGCGTTGGTGACGACGACGGCGTCGCACTGCGGACGGAGCATGTTGGTCCGCGACACCGCGGTAACGACCTCCCCGGGGTAGAGCCGCGGAGTGACGGCCGCGAGCCACTTCGTGGCGTGCCGCTCCTTGACCTTGCTCCCGATCATCGGCTGCATCGACGAGTCCCCCTCGGCGGATGCGTGAGGGGCGACCTTACGAAAGTCAACGATGACGCGGGGACCTGTAGGGGGCTTGGGGCATGGGTCCCTCGTCTGGTGGACGATCCGCCTCACTTGCGGTCCCCACTCCTACGGTCCTGCCATGTCGAGCATCCCGTCATGGTTGGCTGCCGCTGGAGAAGGCTCCGAGCTGCACAAGGAATGGTGCCGAGCGACGCTCGAGACCTATTGGAGGCGGACAGCGCACGGTCGCCCCCTCTACTCCGGCTCCCGCTTCGACGACCTCGGCGACAACCCTCCCAACCACCTCGTCGCGGACGACATCGTCGCTGTGTCCATGCTCAGCGTCGACGTCCCCGCCCACGCGACGCTGCGCTTCCTCGACGAGTCGGCCGCCGAGATCACCCGCCTCTTGACCGCCATTCCAGCGGACGTCGATCTCCACGAGGCAGGCGTGGGCCTCGTCGATCACGGGTCTCCCGCCGACGACCTCTGGTCCTTCCTCCGCACCAACGGCGACACCCCGGGCGCCGGGCCGGTCACCACGTCGAAGCTTCTCGCCCGCAAGCGTCCTCGGCTCCTACCCGTCTACGACGACGTCGTTCGGGGAAAGCTCGGGCTTCGCGGGCCGCAGGAGCACTGGCTGGTGGTGCAGGGCCTGCTCCGCGAGGACCCTCGCCGGGTCGACGTTCTTCGCCGCGCCCGAGAGTCCGCCAAGGGTGTCCCATCAGGCGTCGCGCTGTTGCGTGTCCTGGATGTTCTCCTCTGGATGAGCGACGAACGCCGCTGCCCGCCCCCTTCGTAGCTGCCCGGCGAATGGCGCGTACGTCATCGACCAGGCGATGGCGGGGTCAGCGAGTCGTGCGCTGCTCGAGCAGACCCACGAACTCCGCGATTGCGAACCAGTTCCGATTGGCAGGATCGGCGATTGCCACCTGATAGAGGTGAGTTCGCCACTCACCTGATTCGAGCTCCTGGCCCAGCGGGGCTCCGGTGAGCCCGCCCTCTCGACCCATCCAGCCGTAGGCCAGTGTCCCAGCACGAAATGCTCGTGCGATCTCGGAGCCGGTCAGGTGGCCGTCCGCGTTGCGGCTGAAGTTTCGTGGGGGCGACACGAGCTCTGCATGTCGTCCAAGGGCTTCGTCGAGCACACCGATCCAATACGCCGGCCCGATGTCGCGATAGGACTCCAGGACCTGCTCCCATCGCACGAGCGGCACGCCGAGGTCCACATCAACCTGGTACGCGGCGGGGAGGAGGGCGACGTGTCTCACGAGCGGCGCCGGGATGTGAAGGCCCCGCGTCATACATTCGACGATGCGCCCCTGAGCACGGAGCTGCTGAGCCAGCCCGCGAGGGGAGGGCTGGTCGAACATCTTCGCTTCGACGACGAGGAGCCAGCCGCGCCCGGCCAGCACGAGATCGGGGGTGTCCTTCTCCTGCGGGAGAGGCGCGAAGAGTGCTCGTTCTTCGGTCGTCCTGACCGACTCGACGAGGCTGTACTCGGTAGAGAACTGAAGGCCCTCGAGTCCTACATCAGCCGGCACGCCGCACAGAACGAGGAAACGCCTCAGATGAGCGAAGCTGTCGGCAGCGACGATCATGGGCAGGACGGTCCCGGTGTAGAAACGTTCCTTGCGATTCAGCGGAAGCCGGTGGGCACTGGATGCGGGGATGATCACGGAGCGCCCCGTTGGTGAATCTCGAAGCTAATCCTCAGGCTCCTTCTTCCTGGCACGGTGGTCAACAGAGCTCCTTGACTCCGCTGGTGTAGTCCCCGCAGCTGAAGGTGCCGTCGGGACGCCCAGTGCTCTGAATGTTGTCGTGGTGCACTACGGAACCGTCAGAAAAGCGTAACGTCGCATCGCAGTTGTAGACCGGCGGGGCGCCGAGGTTGGGCGCGAAGTAGGAGCAGCGGATCTCGGACACCGGGGCTCCCTTGCGGAGGAAGTCGACCGTGAAGCGGTCCTCCACCTGCCCGGGAGAGGCGTACCCCGGGAAGAGGACCTGGTCGCGAGCGGCGACCACAGCTGTGAACGACGAGGTGCCCGAGAACGACCTCACGACGGGGAAGAACGCTGCGATGACGAGGACGGCCATCAGGACCGCCCGGACAGCGTGCACCGCTCCGTCTGGCAACACCCAATCCACCGCAGCGGCCCGCGCGCCCTCGTCTATCAAGCAGACCATGGCGAACGAGAACCCGATCGAGCCAACGGCTGACACGAGGGATGGGATGGACATCGCGAACTGACTGGTGTCGTAACCGAGCCACGTTTGGTACGCCGTCGACACCCAGAAGTCCACGAAGAACCACGCCGAGACGATCCCGGTGCTCGTCATCACGAAAGCCACGTCGAGGCGGGCTACCTTGGCCATCGCCAAGGCGCCGGCCGACACGACCAACGTCCAGAAGAACCACCGCGGGTACGTGACCACCAGGTTCAGCAGCGTCATCAGCATGTGGCTCCCGAGAACGACCGCGACGCCTGTCCACCAGGACCAGGTGCGGTCCCCGAGGAACGTCGGTCGACTACCGAACTCGATACGAGGAGCGTCCGCCCGCTGATGTCGTGAGGCCCCTCCCCTACCTGCTATCGACACCGTGGGGGCGTCGAGCGACGTCCGGGCGGGCGAAAGCGGCGGCGCCTGCCGCGGTACCTGGCGGTCAGGTCGGGCTGCAGGTGCGCCGCACATGCCGCAGTAGGCGTTCCCGATTCGATGTAGCTGATGGCCGCGTACACACCGTGCCGACCCGTCCACCGGCGTGTGCCCTGGCTCCTGTGATGCCATATCCGCTCCCCCTGCGGTCGCCCTGCAGCAGACCCAACGGTCGAGCAGCGCACACGTGACGGAGCCGCACCAGGCTCCAGCGCGAAGCGCACGATCTCAGCGGCTCACCGCGCCGCACTGCAACCTCGATCATCGACCGTGACTAGCGCTCCCCCGACGACCTGCCAGAGCCACGTTCTCTGCGCGAGGTGTCGCCGTAACGTTGCTGCGTCCGGTTCGATACCTCCCGCGAATGGCCGCCAAGTGATGCGGCCGAGCACATCTCGTCGGGGGATTCACGTGCGCCACGCCGCCATCACGCCTGCCCGCTCCAAGGCCCGCCTGGGCTTGCGGCGACCCGAAGCCGTCGGTTCCGGGCGCCACAGCGCCCGGGACGCGGTAGCGCCGGGGCTGCTCGACGCGCCGACCGTGTCGATCCCCCGAGTACACACGTCGTGTTCCGTCGAGGACGACGTCTTCGCCGGTCGCGAGCACGTGTTCGCCGTTGGTGGCGCCGGTCGCACGCCTCGCGAACTCTGGAATAGCGCCACCCCGCGTGCCCGAGCAACGACCGCCGTCGGAGCTGCTCTGGCTCTGCTGTCGATCGGCATGACAGGCGGGCACGACAACTCGGCTGCCTCGGCCTCCAGCAGCACCTCCACGAGCGCATCGAGCAGCCGGAACACGACCCCGCTCGGATGCGACGTACACGAGGTCTACGAAGGCCCGTGGAACACCGCCACCGATGACCCGTTCTGCACCCAGCGGAAGCTCGCTGCGAAGTTGTGCGACCTCGACGTCTACGGGCAGCCGCGAGTCGCGGGGACCCTCCAGCTCTGGTCGGGCAGCGAGGGCCAGGTCATCCTCAGCGGTACTACCTCGACGATGACCTTCCGCTGCACCGACTACTCCACCGAGGCGCACACCGCTACGTTCACGCTCGACGAGTGGGACGACCTCATCTCCCCCGGCTCGATGACCTCCACCCTGAGCCGCGAGCTTGCAAACGCCTGAGGCGGCCGTCGCGGCCGATCGTCGGCCCCACGAGGTCAGAACGGTGAATAAGTGATCAACTTGCGCGCCGCGACGTCCCATAGGCTCCCGGCGAACAGGGCGCCGTAGCGCGCCAGGCCGCCCAGTTCTGCCTTGAGACTCGGTCCGGAGGCCCTCGCCGTGACGAACTGGGATGCGACGTCCCGAGCCGTCATCCAGAGCAGGCCCGTCGCGATCGGGTCACCGCCGTCGTCCGGGCCCACCCACCCGTCCATCACCCGGCACTGCAGCTTCATCGCGTCGCGCACGGCTTCCCAGACCGAGTCAGATGACACGTTCTTGATGCCGATCAGGGTCAAGGCCCGGCCGGTGTGGGGAGTCCGGAGGTGCAGGACGTAGACCATCCGCTTGCACGTCGGATTCACACCGTCGTCCTCCTCGATGACGCCCCGGTCCTCGACGATCTGACGGGGCCCGACGACGTCGACGAGGATGTCGGCGTATCCGTGCTCGACCGTCGCGATCCCGTCGAGGATCGAGCAGGCCACCGTGCCGGACACCGCGAGACGTTGGCGCCGGGCGTTCACGAACTCACCGCTGTCGGCGACGGTCAACCTCAGGGAGGCCTCGGCCTGGCGGCCGCGCAACCGCCCGGTGAGGTGGTCGGAGAACCGCAACTCCACCTCGGAGTCGTAGTAGTGACTGCGATCAACCGGGGTGAATGGGATCCCGTGGTCGTCGCACCAGTTCCGTCCGGCCCGCACTCCCTGCTCCACCCCGCGGTGGAGACGATCTCCGTTGACCAGCGCGAGGTAGTGGATAGGCACCTCGGCACGGAGAACCTTGACGTTCACCTGCCGGCCGAAGAGGACCGCACCGTTCTCGTTGTTCCACCGGATCCGCTCGAGATCGGCCGCCAGTGTTCCGTTCGCCGAGACCTCGAGGGCGTGGAAGAACTGCGCCAGGACCCCCGGCATCCACTCGGGGCGTCGGCTGACCGTCCAGATCACCCAGATCTCGGTTGCGCCGCGCTCGATGGCCTCGTCGATGTTGGCGTCGGTGTCGAACACGGCATCGGTGTAGAGGTTCGTGCCGATGGGGACGGGTGGGAACCACACGGCCTGCGAGAGGGTCGCGACGAGCTTGTCCTCGGTCATCTCGGCCGCCGTGAACACCCGGCGCTGCCCCAGGGTGCGGTCGTGCGCGGTGAACGTGGCCTCGACCGTTGATGCTCGGATCCGATCCCAGTCCAGGTCCCAGCTGGGGAACACGGTGTCGCGGTAGGCGTCCATCGTCACCAGCGACCTCCCGCTGAGGATGCCTCGCCAGTCGAACGAGACCCCGTCGAGCGGGCGCATCTGGCGCCAGAGGTCCGCGATCTGCAGCCCGCTCTTGCCATCGCAGAGCAGGGCGAGATTGAAGGCGCCACCGCTGCAAGCGTCGTAGTGATCGAACTCCAGGCCCGCCTCCTCGAGCCACACCTGGAGCACCCCGGCCTGGAAGGCGACCTTCAGTCCACCCCCGGCGAGCAGCAGTGACCGCACGGGCGCCGTCACGAGACCGGCAGCGGGTCGGGGTAGACGGGCACGGTGCCGAGCCCCGGCGTGGTCCAGCCGGGATCGTCGATCAGCAGACGGGCGAGGCGCTCGGCGTTGCGCTCGGCGACGGCGGCGATGGTGTGTGAGGGGTTCACGCCGGTCGCGGCCGGGATCGCCGCCCCGTCCAGTACGTACAGGCCCGGCGCGCCGAACACCTCACCGTGCCGGTCGACGACGCCCATGTCGGGGCTGTCCGCCATCACCGCGCCACCCAGGCTGTGCACCGAGACCGGAACACGGGTGAGGCGTCCGGGATCCACATCCCCGGCCTCACCCAGGGCGAAGCCGATATCGGAGAGGTAGTCGCGCTCGGCGTCGTAGAACGCGGCGTTCTCACGGGTCGGCCAGTCGACGGTGAGGGGGTCTCCGCACCAGCGACGGGCCCGGACACGGCCGGTCGCGCTGTCGCGGCCCATCGCCAGCAGTATCGCGACGTGTCCCGGCTGGATGGTGAGATCGTCTACAGGCAGCGCGCGGTCGTGGCGGTCGGGACGCACTCCGGTCTCGGGATCGAGCACCGAGAAGGCCGGGAAGCCGCCGTCCTGCACGAGGAACCAGGTGCCGCCGTCGTCCGACAGCACGGAGGTGGTGATCGCCGGGCCACGGGTGGGCTCCCATTCCTTCTCGACGCCGAGGGAGGCAGTGACGTAGTCGCCGTTGGCCGAGTAGTGCTCGCCGAGCATCGGCGACAGGTCACCCAGCTGTTCCCCGTGCTTGAGCAGCAGCCCGGTCGTACCTAGGGCACCCGCCGCCAACACGAGCGTGGTGGCGAGGACGACGGTGTCGGTGTTGAGCTTGTGGTCGCGGTACACGATCCGATAGCCCGATCCGGGCTCCCGGCTCAGCGCCGTGACCTCACAGCGGGCCCGCACCACGGCCCCGTGTCGGACCGCCAGGGGCAGGTAGTTCTTGTCCAGGCTGTTCTTCGCCCCGAAGTTGCAGCCGACGCTGCACTTGCCGCAATGCCGACAGCCCGACTGCTCGGCGCCGAACTCATTGATCCATCGGTAGCGGGGGTCGCCGAAGTCGACGGCGAGCGGCGGATGGAACACGTCCTTGCAAGCGCCGAGCAGGTCGGCGGCGCCGCGGAGCAGCCCCGCCTTCGGTGGCAGCGGCCAGTGCTCCTGCGCCTCGTCCTCACAGGCCCGCCGCAGATGGAGCATGGCGGACACCACGTCGTAGTAGGGATCCAGTTCCTCGCGCGACCACCCCGAGGGCCAGCGGTCCCCGAAGCCATCGGCAGGCAAGCGCAGGTGGACGTTGGAGTAGAGCAGTGATCCCCCGCCGACCCCGGCGGCCGTGACCACGTTGACGCCGCGCAGGAGTCGCACGTCGAAGGGCCCGTGTTGTCCCTTCCAGAGCCAGTCGTCGCGCGCGTCGCGCGGGAAGTTGCCCTGGTACTCGCGCCCCCGCTCGAGCACCAGCACGTCGCACCCCGCCTGGGCGAGGCGGCAGGCCGCCACCGCTCCCCCGAACCCGCTCCCGACCACCACCACCTGACGCCGCTCGACCTCATCCACGCTTCTCCCCCATCCCCAGTGGCAGTTCGACGTCGTCCCCGTCCAGCACCGCACCGACCCGCCTCGCCGCGTCGATCCACGGCGTCCACCCCAGCGAGGTCGCGAGCTTCTCCGCCGCGGCGACGTCGGTCCGCGCCGTCCCCACGTCGCCGAGCGTCATCGCGGCGATCCCCGCGAACAGCGCCGCCGGCCCGTTGATCACGGCGCCGTAGCCGAGGATCACGACCGCGTCGGGGTCGGCGGGCAGCTCCGAGCGCACGAGCCGGGCGGTCTCGTGATCGTCGAGGCTGAACGCCGCGCTCGCCGCCATGCACAGGGCCGGGCGGTCGAAGAGCCGGCTCGCGGTCGCGGCACGGCGGTCTCGGAAGGACGCCAACAGGGCCGACGCCCGCTGGCGGTCCCCACCCCGCGCCCGAGCGACCGCGGCGGCTGCCGCCCAGGCGGGGATCGTCGGGTTCTCGGTGGCGGCGCCCTCAGCCAGGTCGCCCAGCGAGTCGGCCGTCCCCGTCATCCAGGCCTTGATCATCAGGTGCACGCCGAAGGCCGGGAGAGCGTCGCCGACGCCGAGCTCCTGTCCGAGCTGCAGCGAGGCCCCGGCGGCCGCGTCGGCCTGGTCGTAGGCGCCGCGCGCGAGCAGCAGCGCCGACTCCAGCACCTCGGTCGCCCAGATCAGGCGCGGCCGGTGCCAGCGGCGGGCCTCGACGGCGAGGGTGTCGCGCAGGGCGAGCGCCCGGTCGACCTCGCCCGCGCCGAGCGCCGCGGTGAGCATCAGCTCGGTGGCGTCGAGGACGATCGTCGGGTCCCCGGTGCGGCGCGCCAGGTCCAGCGCCTCGCCGGCCAGGTCGAGCCGTCGGGCGGCGGGCTCGGGGCCCTCGACCAGCTGACGGACCTCGAGGGTCCGGGCCCGCGCACGGACCTCGATCGACGCCCCGACCTCCGCGGCCCGCTCCCGGATCTCGTCGACGAGCTCGGGACGGGCGACGCCAGCCAGCGACTCCTCGCGCAGCAGGGCGACCAGCAGCTCGAACCGCTCCCGCGGCGGCAGCGCCACCGTCTCGGCCCGGTGCAGCCGGGCCAGGCGCCGACGGTCCCCGGAGACGGTCCGGCCGAGGGCCTCGTCCCCCACCGCGGCCTTCACGACGAGGCCCGGATCGGCCCCCGCACGGGCGAGCGCCGCGTCGAGCAGGTCGTCGGCATCCTCGATGCGTCCCAGGCCCGCGAGGGCGAGGCCGCGGTGGACGTCGAGCACGGGGTCGTCCTCCAGCCCGGCCGCCTCGAGGAGCTCCAGGGCCTCGGCCAGGGCGCGCCGCTCGTAGGCGAGCACGCCCGCATCGCGGCGGGCCAGGGCGACCTCCCGGTGCGGGAGCCCGGCCCCGAGGACGTGCCGCAGCCGCACGTAGGCGTCGTCCTCCGGCTGCGGACACCCCAGGCGGGCGCGGTGGAGCTCCTGATGCACGGCCGGGGGCGCCGCCTCGCGGACGGCGGCGGCGATCAGTTCGTGGCGCAGGTCGACGACGTCGCGGTCGGTGGCGGTGAGCCCTAGCGACGCGGCGGCCCGCAGGTCGTCGAGGACGGCGAGGCCGGGACGGTCGAGCACGGCGGCGAGTGCCGCCGTGGGGACCGGGCGCAGCACGGCGAGGGCCTCGAGCGCCCGCCGGGCCGCCGGGTCGAGGGCCGCGAGCTGGTGGTCGAACAGCGCGCGCAGCCGTGGCGGCACCTTCCCGACGACGGCCGTCACCGCGGCCTCGTCGGGCTGGGCGACCAGGACGTCGAGCAGGGCGGCGACGTGCAGCGGGTGACCACCCGCGTGCCGCGTGACGAGCTCCCCCAGCCGCCCCGCGGCTTCGTCGGGAAGGCTGGTGAAGCGGGCGCGGACGAGCTCGGTGACCGCGGCCGGCGACAGTTCCGCCAGCTCGAGGAACACGGGCTCGGCGTGCCGGGCGAGGTCGGCGCGGCACGCGCTCCAGTCGGCGCGCACGACGACGTCGGGGACGCGCGCCGCCACCAGGACGACGACGTCCGGCGGCAGCCCCTGTCGGACCAGGCCGGTGAGGGCGCCCAGGGAGGCGGAGTCGGCGCGGTGGGCGTCGTCGAGGGTGACCAGCACGGGACCGTCGGCGGCCAGCTCGGCCAGCCGACGGCGCACCCACGGCACGGGCGCGCCCGCAGGCCCGGTCGGCGGGACCCCGAGGGCCTCGATCCAGGCCGTCAGCGGGGTCGCACCCTCGTCCCAGGCGCCCCGCACGACCTGCCCCGGCGCCGCGTCCCGCACGGCCGCCAGGAGCGTGGACTTGCCGATGCCGGCCTCGCCCTCCACGACGACGAGGCGTCCCTCTGTCGGGTCAGCGGTGGCGGCCCGGGCGATGGCGGCGAGCTGCTCGTCGCGACCGACGAGACGCCGGCGGGACGCGGGTGGGGCCAGGCGTGCTCTCCGCGCGGTCGAGGAGCACCCGGCGGTAGGCGTCGCACAGCTCCTCCCCCGGCCCGACGCCGAGCTCCTCGGCCAGGTGCCGGCGCGCGGCGAGGAAGGCCTCGACGGCCTCCTTCGGGCGCCCGGCCGCGTGCAGGGCGGATACGAGCAGGGCGTGCCAGGCCTCGCGGTCGGGGGCCTCGCCGGCGAGGGGCACGACCACGTCGACCGCCTCGAGCGGCCGGCCCAGCGCGAGGAGAGCCCGGACCCGCACCTCGACGACGTGCTGGTGGCGGGCGTTCGCGTGCTCGCGGAGGACGTCGAGGCGCGGGCTCGAGACGCCCGGCCAGGGCTCGCCGCCCCACTCGGCGAGCGCGCCGTCGGCCGCGGCCAGCGCGTCGGCCGGCGCCTCGACGGACAGGGCGAGCCTGGCGAGCCGGTGGAAGCGGCAGAAGTCGACCCGCTCGGGTTCGAGGTGCAGCGTGTAGGAACCGGAGGTCGCGGTGAGTCTGTCCCGCGGGATCCCGAGCCAGTCCCGCAGGCGGGTCATGCGGGTGTGGAGGGTCGCGTCGGGGTTTCGTGGCGCCGCGCCGTCGGCCCAGAGGTCGGCCACCAGGGCATCGCGAGTGATCGGGGTGCGGGGCGCGGCGGCGAGCAGGACGAGGAGGTGCTGCATCGCCAGGCTCGTCGGGACGCACTCCCCCTGCCCCCGGTCGACCGCGACGCGGCCGAGGAGACGTACCCACAGGACGTCCGTCATGCATCCCCCTGGATGAACGGCTTCCCCCAATTCGTCGCCGAGAGTAGGTCAACAACTCGACAATCGCGACACCGCCACTCAGTTGGAGCAATCCGATGGCGGACAATTCGCACTCGCGGTCACCCGACCACTGATCCTGTAAGCGGAGCGAAAGCGCCGGCTGGTGGGCTCAGGACCCATGACCGCGGACGAGCCGACCTCGCTCGACGAGCCGCTCGAGGAACTCCGGCTCGCGCTCGCCCTCGTCGACGACCCGCTCCACCGTCCCGCGGTGATCCGACTGCTGGAGCGGGCGGACGGCTGGGCTCGGTGGGACACCGACGCGATCTCCGCCTCCGCCGTCACGCTGCACGGTCCGGCGATCGTCTGGTGGTTCGACGTGCTGGACCACCGCCCGGACTGGTCGGACGAGGCCGATCGCCTGGTCCGGGACCGCGCCTCGGACCTCCTCGCGGTGCGACGGGACGCCGTCCTCGGCAGGCTCACCTCTCCTTCCCGAGGACCGGGGCCGCACGGCGCCGCCGCGGTCGCCGAAGTGCTCCGCATCCTCGGTCCGGTCCCGGCCCTCGAACGGGCCTGGCTGCGCTGGATCGAGGAGGGTCGCTTCGACGGAGCCCATCCCGACGATGCGGGAGCGACGACCGTGCATGCCCTGGCCGACACCCTCCGCCGCTGCGTTGCGGACGGCGTGCTCACCGAGGACCACGCCCTCGTCCACGGGGCGCTCGCGTACTGGTCGGAACTCCTCCGCAGCTCCGACCCCGAGCGTCGTCGCCGCGGGCTCCGCGTGATGGCCGCGCTCATCGCGCTGCGGCACCGGTTCCCGGCGGCCCTGCCGCACATGGTCAGGCGCGCGTTGCGGCACGACGCGTCCCCCGAGGCCTCCCTCGTCCGGTCCGGGGTCGACGCGCTCGTCAACGGTGACCTCGGGCGACTCATCGAGGTCGGCGAACGCCTGGCCGCAGCCTTGGACTTCGGGGGTTTGCCGTGATCGCGACGGAGCGAGCGCGTGACCCGTAGCTCTTCGTGCGCGCTGACCACTGTCACGTTCCGCTTCACATCGGCGGTAACGCCAACCCACAACACACACGAAAGAGTCACCAGTGGCCTTCAGGATCGAGTCCTGACCACCCAGAGTGTTGATGGCCCGGGGGGAAGGGGCGTCATGGTTGTTCCGCGCGTTGAGGACGACGTCTCGGACACCGAGCTTCGGACGCACGCCGCATGCGGTGATCGACGTGCCTTCGAGGTGCTGTTCGAGCGACACCGCAGCCGGCTCGTGGGGGTCTGCCGTCGCATCACATGCGACGAGCACGACGCGCAGGACGCGCTCCAGGAGACCCTCATCCTCGCCTGGCGGTCACTGAAGTCGTTCGACGGCAGGTCGGGGATTGGCACCTGGCTCTACCGAGTCGCGGTGAACGCGTCGATCGACGAGGTCCGGCGTCGGAACCGACGTGCGACGCCGACGGAGGAACTGCCGGAGCGACCGGTGGACCGGTCGGAGGTTGACGGGGTGTCGACCCGTCTCGACGTCGACCGGGCTCTCAGGCGTCTCCCGCCCCAGTTCCGGGCGGCGATCGTATTGCGTGAGCTGTGCGACTTGTCCTATCGCGAGATCGCCGAACTCCGGGACGTCCCCATCGACACGGTCAAGTCGCAGATCTCCCGCGGTCGGCAGGCGCTGGCCCAGGAGCTCGGACCCGTTGCAGCCACATCGGGGCCGAGATGATCGGCCCACTGACGCGCGAGCTCGTCCGGTCCTGTCGATCCGGAGCGGACGAACTCACGGCCGGGAGGTCCCGGGAGTCCCTCCTGGCACTGGCAGAGCGGCTCGCCGAACCGCGCATCCGAATTGCCGTCGGTGGACGGATGAACGCCGGCAAGTCGACGTTGGTGAACGCGCTCCTGCGGCAACGCCTCGCCGCCACCGGCGCTACCGAGACCACCACACTCGTCACGTGGTTCCGCTACGGGCACCAGGACCGGCTGCGACTGCACCTGCGCGATGGGACCACCCGGCTAGTCCCGGCGGCTCCTGGGGGCGGCGTTCCCACGAGCACGACGGGGTGGAACCTCGACCCGGCGGAGCTGACGCACATCACGGTCGAGGCGTCCAACTCGGCGCTGGACACCAACCACACGATCATCGACACCCCGGGCCTCGACTCGATGAGCAACCTCGACGAGGCGTCGCTCGCCGCCCTGGCTCACGCAGACGCCGTTCTCTACCTGATGCCGCACCCCGGGGAGAAGGACGCCGAGGCCGTGGAGGCCGTCCGCGCCTGGAGCGGGAGCACACATTTCACCACCGCCTCGATCGTCGGGGTGCTGAGCAGAATCGACACGCTATCCGCCGGCGGCGAGGACCCGTGGCCCGCCGCACAGCGGGTGGCTCGCCGCTACGGCGAGGACCTCGCGTCGTCGTTCTCCGAGGTTCTTCCGGTGTCGGGGCTGATCGCCGAGACCGCTCTCGGTGGCGAATTCTCCGAGTCCGACACCCGGGCCATCACCACTCTGCGCGCCACCGACCCCTTCGATCTCGAGGACGCGCTGTCCTCGGCCGACGCCTTCCTCGAGTGGTCCGACAGCCCGATTGCGGCTCTCACCCGGCGTCGCCTCGTCGCCCTGCTCGGGATGTACGGCCTGAGGGCTGCCGTCGATCTCGTCGAGCAGGGGAACACGTCGACCCGCTCTCTGCTCGCCGGTCTTCGTCGTCTTTCGGGCATCGACGCCCTGCTCGAGCGGGTCCGACGCGACTTCGTCGTCGACGCCGACCGGCTGCGCGCGACGGCAGCAATGGCAACCATCCGGGATCTGCCGTGGACGACCTCGCCGAGCGAAGCTCGCGTACTCCAGCGGGTCCGCGCCGACGTCGACCAGCTCTGCCTTCATCCCGCGATGCGCCAGGTCGGGCTGCACGGTGCCCTGTCCGACGTTCGCTCCGGTCTCCTGCAGCTGGACCCGGCCGATGTGGAGCAGTTGGAGTCCCTCGCCGGAGGTCACGACCTGCGAAGTTGTCTCGGCCTCGGTCCCACGGCCGCCGAGGACGAGGTGGGGCGAACTGCAGATGCCTACATCGACCGTTGGCGGACGCTCGAGATGCGACCGTCCCGCCGGCTCCGACGCCACGCGCGAGCAGCTCGCGAGTTGTGCGAGCAGATGTTGTTCGCGAGCTGAAGGCGGCCGAGCGGAACATTTCAGGGGCAGCCGGCCGTCCAAACCCCGTGCAGTCCGTGCCGGCCCCCGCGCCACGCCTCCCCGAGGCAGTCGACCATGTCCGCTGAAGCTCCCGGCGCTGCAGCGACCGACGGTCGCAACGCACCACGACGTCGGCCCCACCCGGCGGCGGGCGACGTGGCGGACCTCGCGTACGCGGTCGCCGGTGCGGCCGCGGAGGACGGCCAGGGCGAGCTCGCGACCGGTGTGTGGAACGAGCTCGGCCGTGCCGGGGACCGCACCGCGTCCGTCGTCGCGGTCGGCGAGAAGAAGCGCGGCAAGAGCTCGTTGATCAACGCTTTGGTGGGGACGCCCGGCCTCCTGCCGGTCGACGTGGACGTGGCGACCTCGGTGCACGTGACCGTCGACCACGCACCGGTCCCCTCGGCGCGGGTCTACGACGGATCCGCCCCAGAGGGCCGGGCACTCGGTCTCCATGAGGTCGCCGAGTACGCGGCGCTGGATCCCGCCACGGGGCGGACCCGCCACGAGGGCGTGAATCAGGTGGAGGTCTTCAGCCCCTCACCGTTGCTGGCGCGCGGCCTCACGCTGATCGACACACCCGGAGTCGGTGGCCTCAGCGCAGGTCACGCCGCTGTCACCCTGGCGACGCTCGACCGTGCCGACGCGCTGCTCTTCGTCGTCAGTGGGCACAGCGAACTCACCGCGTCAGAGCTCTCATTCCTTGAGCGTGCGACCGCTCGCATCTCGGTCGTCCTGTTCGTACTCACCCAGTTCGACCAGGCCCCGGAGTGGCGAGCCGTTCTGGCCCGCAACCTCGAACTCCTCGCACGCCACACGCCCCGCCATGCGAACGCGCCCTGGTTCGTGGTCAACAGCCAGGCCCGCGCCGACGTCGAACGCGCTCGATCGGCGGGCCGTCCCGACGTGGCTGAACGCCGCCTGGCAAGCAGCGGTCTACCCACCCTGGATGCCGCCCTCGCAGGACTGGCCGCCGAGGCGGACGCCCTTCGACTGTGGAACGTCGTCCACCGATGCGCTCAGGTGGCGGACGCTCTGATCGTCTCGGCGTCGCGCCGCGCCGACTCCTTGACGCTCGACCCCGGATTCGCCGAGCGAGTCGGACGGGAGAAGGCGGCTCTCGCCGCCCTCCACGGGCAGGGCGCGTCGTGGCGGACCGTCCTCGGTGACGCCCTGGCTCTCGCCGACCAGCACTGCCGCCGGACGCTGAACCGTGAGGTGGAGGACCTGCGGCTGCAGGTCACGGAGCAGCTCGATGCTATGAAGGGCACGAAGGGTCTTCAGCAGGTGATCGACGGGGTGCCCGACCGGATCAACGGCATCTGGATGACGGTCACGCACCAGCTGATCGACGAAGTCGACGCCGCCGCGGAGGCCGTGGTGAGCGCCGTAGGAGCGTCGGGCGTCGACCTCACCGAGCTGCTCCCGGAACGGCCGGGGCGTCTCGACGACCTCCCCGATCCCTCCCGGCGGAGACCGAACCAGAGCTTCGTCGAGCACGGGATGATGGCGATGGGCCTGGGGAGCGTTGTCGGCAGCCTGGTGTCCGTCGTCGCCACCCCGCTGGTCGGGATCCCCGTCGGCGCTGCCGCCATCGGGCTCGTGGCCCGTGTCCGCCACTCCCGAGAGGGCGCAGCCCGCTCCCAGATGGCAGCCCGCCAGTTCCTCGACAGGGCGGCGGTGCGCGTCCAGACCGAAATCCCACCTGCTGTGCAGGAAACCCTGACCAGCGTGAAGGGCCTGATCATCGCGCACGTCTCGTCGCACGTCGACGGCCGACGTACGGAGATCGAGGCCGCGCTTGCTGAGCACCAGAGGCTGTTGAAGGCTGAGCGGGACGCGGTGGGGCGGGCGAGGAAAGCCGCCGACGAGCGACTCGCCCATCGTCGAGAGCTGAGGACTCAGGCGAACGCCATCTGGCGACGCCTCGCCGCCACACCGCCGGCGGCCCCTGCATCAGGGACGCCCCGATGACCAACTGGCTCGACATGTCGCAGTACCCGGCGACCGACCCCGACTCCGTGCTGACAGCTGATGAGACACACCTGCTGCGATCACTGCTCACGCAGCACATTCCGGACGTCGCCGACGAGCTCTGGCGCCGGATGCTGGACATCACCTGGACCGTCGGCCTCGAGGTCGAGGTCGAGAGCAACGACGACCACGACCACGACCACGACCACGACGTATCCACCCATCTACACGATGAGGGTCAGGCAGAGGTGGGAGACGGCGCCGTGGTGACGGACTGGGACGGCACGGATACCGCGAGTGCATTTCTGGATCTCGATGTCGCCGACCTCCCGGGCAACATGAGTGACGACGCCGGATAATCTGGAAAGCCGAGCAGAATTCCGAAGATCCGGGAACATCCACTCATTCGAGGAACGTCCAACACGGGACCGGTCAGAGGGGCCGGATTCCTGAGGGGGACCCGTGGACGACATCAGCGTCGACAGCACCGACACCCAGTATGACGATTCCGGGTCGTCGGACGACGCAAGCTATGCCTCGAGCAGCGACGCGGACAGCGGGTCGGAGACCTCTAACGACTACTACGGCGACGACTGCGCCGACGACGACAGTTCAGGCTCGTACGACGACGGCTCCGACAGCAGCGACGGCTCCGGATCCGACGACGACGCGCTCTCGGCCTACGACGACACGTCCGATGAGACGACGGTGTCCGAGACGAGCCCGGTCGACACGCCCTCCTACGACGAACCCGTGTCTGCGGAGACGACTCCGCCCGAGGGCATTGCCGCGAGCGACCCCGCTGCAGGTACCGACGACTCGAGCACCACGATGGACTGTCCGCCGGCCTTCCCACTCAGCGGCGTGGCGCCGATTCACGAGACCGCCGCGCCGACAACGTTCGACCCAACAGCCGTCGTTGCGGCCGACACAGGAACCACGGTTGATGGCCCGCCCCTCGAAGCAGATGCCTCGACCGCCTTCGGCGTGCCACCGACGTATCAGGCCGATTACACGACACCTCAGCCCATGGTGGCTGCCCCGATCGACAGCACCGCCGAGTATGCGGCCACCCAGCAGGCCCCGGCCTTCCAGCAGGCCCCGGCCTTCCAGGGCGTCCCGCATGGTGTTCTCTCCCCCGAGCAGGAACAGGCCTTCGTGCAATCGGGATGGGCTCCGACACTCGTCTCGGACGGGCACGGCGGACAGGTCGAGGTCCTGCAGCCCGCAGGTGTCGACCCGGCAACCTTCCAGGGTCAGCTCCAGTTCCTGGGTAGCCACCTTCAGAACATGATCGCTCAGCAGCAAGGTGCTGCCACACCCCCCGCTGCTTCAGCTCCCGCCCCGGGTCCTGCACCTGCCGTGGGCACGCCAGTTGCTTTCGATGCCGCTGGCCGTCCGACTCATGTCGTGAGCTCGAACGTCGTCGACACCACCACGAACGTCACGTTCGGCGGCAACAACCCGCTGTACTCCGGGGGGCAGTGGATGGCGGGGTACTCCCCGCGAGGCACGGAGATGGTGGAGATGGGAGGGCCGATGCGAGCTGCTCCGGGCGCCCCCTACATCAATCCAAATACGCCGGAAGGCGCCGCAGCGCTTGCTTCGCAACTGCCGATCAATCAGGTGTCCCATGACATGGCGACGTCGACGCTTCAGGGCGTCACCTTCGATCGCTCGACCGGCCTCGTGTACGGGGACGGGAGACCGTTCAACGACTACGGTAATGCCCTCGGTGCCGAGCGCCATCCAGAGGGGCCCGCTCCGCGATGATCGTCGCGCGGGGACCCGGACCTGAGCACTTGTCAGAGGACTAGACCATGCGCCGCACAGCATGGAGCAGAGCGGCACCCCCAGAGGACACGTAGCTCGCCACGTTGCGTTTCCCCAGGGCGCGCAGGGCCCGCGGCGCGTTCGCGACGACATGCGCGATGTCGTTGTGAACGCGCCGCCACGGTTCGAGGACGGCCTCCCGCCGCGCATCGCGCTCGTCCGCCGCCACCAGGTCGAGCTTGGTGAGGACGAGGAGCTCGGGAACGGCGGTCGAGGGGGGAAAGCTGGTTGGCGCCGTCACGTCGACGACGTGGACGCGCCCGCGCCGCTCTGCATTCGGTTCGAGGTCCTCCTCCGCGACGCAGTCGATCAACATGACCTCGCGGAGCAGCTCGCTGGAATACACGACGTCCACGTAGAACGGCGCGTCGTTGGCGGGTCCGGCCGAGGCCCGATCCGAGAGCCGATCGAGGGCGAACCAGTCGGGCTGATCGTTAGAGCTGCGGTAGAGGAGGCCACCGGGCCGCTCGCCCCAGCGCACCAGCACCGACGGGTTCCGACACGGAAGGCGCCCGTAAGGCAGGACCTCCGCCCCAAGCAGAGCGTTGACGACCGAGGTTTTCCCGGCCTTCGGCCCTCCGGTCACGACCACGAGCACGCCTTCACGAGGCACCGGCCGACGAGGGGGGCGGTGACCGTCCGGCCCGGACGGAGCTGGATCGGCCGCGGGTGGCGGTGCCGTGATCGCCCGGCCGCGTGCAGCCCCTGGAAGAGGGTGCGTGATGACCTCGAGGGCACCCCGCACGACGACCGCCTTCGGGTCGTCCTCGACAGTGGGCAGTGCTCCAAGCATGGCGCTCAGCAGCGTCGTGATGCGCGGGGTTCGGCTGGTGCCGCCGGAGAGGAACACTCCAGCCAGGGACGCCGGACTCGTACCGGAGCGGCTGATCATCTTGGCAAATTCCGCGACGCTTCGCTCCAGAAGCGGATCGACCGCGGCCTCGTACTCCCGGCGGGTGAGGCGAACCTCCGAACCGAAGCCCGGGAGCTCGACGTCCACCGCAGTGCGGAACGAGAGAGTCTCCTTCGCCCTCGTGATCGTTGCGCGAAGCAGCAGACGGTCCCCGTGACCCTCGTCGTCCGAGTCGTCCCATAAGCGAGCCCATCGCTCGGGGTCCGACGCCTCGGCATGGTCCGTCACGACCTCCGTGAGGACGGCGTCGAGGTCTTCACCCGCGAGCTCCTCGTCGCCCCCGGGCAGCCCAGCGAGCTCGAGGCCACCGTCGCCCTGCCGGAGCACGGCCGCGTCGAACGAGCCCCCACCGAAGTCGTAGACCGCGACCGGTGTCCCGGCCACAAGGCCTTCTCCCGAGCTGTGGACGTAGTGGTGCGCTACCGCGACGGGCTCGGCAACGAAGACGGGGGCGACGAGGCCGGCGCGCGTCGCGGCGCGGGCGAGCCTCGTCAACTCGACACCGCCGCCCGCCCATCGAGCTGGATGGGTGAGGACCACCGCGTCCGGAGGCCCCTGCTGTCCCTTCGCGGCCTCCCCCGCCACCCGGCGAAGCACCACGGCCGCGAGCTCGATGGTCTCGAACGTATGGCCCCCGAGGCGCACGTGGTCGGCGGTTGCCAGTGCGCGCTTCGGCCACCGCTCGCACCGCGATGGGCGACGACCCGCCTCATTGAGCGCCTCGCGCCCGACGAGGAGCCGGTCGTCGCCATCAAGACAGACCAGGGAGGGGAAGTACCGAGAGCCCTCGATCTCAACGAGCTCGATGCGGCCCTCGACCGAGAGCGCCGTCGTCGTGAAGGTCGTCCCGAAGTCGATCGCGAGCGACCAGCCCACTTCCCGTCCCCCCGCCTCGCCTGGCCTACCTCCGAACCGGGCTGCCCAGAACCCGGCCGGGAATTGCCGGGATCATAAGCGGCGCCCGGCGTCAGGCGGTGCCGGCGAGGTTGAACACGGTGATGCTGCCGTCCGACAGGTTGGTGGCGTAGCCCTGCCGTCCGTCGGGCGTGACCGCGATACTCGTCGGCCCCCGCCCGGCGGGAACCTCCGACGTGATCGCGAAGGTCGTCGTGTCCATCACCTGGATGTTGTTGGCATCCACCGTCGCCAGGTAGGCGTACTTGCCGTCAGCGCTCAGGGTGATGTCCTGCGGGTGGCTGGCCGTGGGGATGGTCGCAACGACCCGCCCGGTGTTCACGTCGGTGACGGAGACGGAACTGTCGTCGTAGTTGGCGTTGAACACCAGCGGCTTGGTCGAGTGCCGGATGATCGAGTGCGGGCTCTTCCCCACCGCCACGGTCCCCAGGATCGCGTCGTTGCTCGTGTCGATCGTGGTGATGACGTTCGACTCGTGATTGGCGGCGTAGAGCCTGGTCCCGTCCGGCGAGAAGTCCACCCAGTGCGGGTTCGGAGCCAGCTGGATGGTGTTGACCACGGAGTTCGACGCGGTGTCGATGACTGTAACGGAACCCGAGTCGTGATTGGGCACGTACACCTTGCGACCGTCCGGGCTGACGTCGAGGGCGAACGGACGTTTTCCGGTGGGCACCCGCGCCACGAAGGTGCCGGTGGAGGTGTCGAGGACACCGACCTCGTTGAGGGAGTAGTCCTGGTTGAAGATGCTGACGTAGGCGCGGGTCCCGTCCGGGGAGAACGCCACGAACTGCGGACCGCCGTCGGGCACCGGGATGATGCCCGTCGGCACGTTGCGCGTCGTATCGAACACAGTGATGACGCCGGCCGCGCGGTTGGCGATGTAGGCGAAGTCCCCGCTGGGCGCAACCTCCATATAGCCCGGCGTCGAGCCGACCTGGACCGTCGATCCCACGGTCGGCTTGGCCACGGCGTTGGCGACCGGACGCACCGTCGACCCGCTCGAGGGGTCGAACGGCGCGGCGGCGACTCCGCCACCGGCCGAAGCCGGTCGCGTGACCAGGGTGACGACCCCTGCCGTCGCCACGACGAGCAGTACTGCGCAGGCGGCCACCAAAGCGATCACGACGGCACGCGATGGGGGGAACCACCGCGACGAGCCGTTATCGCCGCTTCCGGATCCGGCGGGAGGCGCTGGGGGCGGCGGCGCTTTCGCAGCGCCAGTGGTCGCTGACGGGACTGGCGACGAGCCGTTGCCGGCGCGAGTCGGGCCCCCGGTTCGGGCAGCGGGCACCGTCACTGTGCGCTCGGCCTGGTCCGCCGTCAGGACAGCCGTGGCCGACGTCGACGAGGGCGTAGCAGCCAGGCCGACCGGCTCGTCGACCCGGAGGGCTTCACGGGCCGCCCGCGCGAGCTCACCGGTGCTGGCGAAACGATCGTCGGGGTTCTTCGCCATGCCGCGGAGCACGACATCGTCGAGGGCCGCGGCAGCCCCACCCACGACCTCGCTCGGTCGCCGCGGCTCGAGGTACATGTGGGCGTACACCTGCGACGGGAAGTCGCTCCCAAGGAAGGGCTTGGCGCCGGTGAGACACTCGAAGAGGACACAGGCCAAGGAGTAGACGTCGGTCCGCGCGTCAATGGTTCCGTTGGTAAACCGCTCGGGGGCCATGTACTCCAGCGTCCCCGCAGCCGCCCCGTTTCCCGTCGCCGTCGACTGCGTGTGACCGACGGTGTGTGCAATGCCGAAGTCCGCGACGTAGACGAAGTCGCTGTTCGTGACGAGGATGTTCGCCGGCTTGACATCGCGGTGGATGAGGTCGTTCCGGTGCGCGGCGTCGAGTGCTTCGGCCGCCTGCGCGACCACGGCGACGGCACGCTCCGGCGCCAGAGCGCCCTCCGCACTGATCAGCGAAGCCAGGCTCCGACCCTCCACCAGCCGCATGTCGATGAACAACCGACCATCGGCCTCGCCATAGTCATGGATAGGGATGACATGAGGCTCCGTGAGGCGAGCCGCAGCGTAGGACTCGCGACGGAAGCGCCGCTCGTAGTCGGGATCTTTGCCGAGCGCTTCGGGAAGAAGCTTGAGTGCGACGTCCCGCTCACGCTTCGTGTCGTGGGCGAGATACACCTCGCCCATCCCCCCGCGACCGATCAGAGATCGGATCTCGTATTGGCCGAACTGCTGCATGTTCATCCCCCGGAGCCATGGTGCCTGCACGTAGAACAGGCCAGACATTCAGCTATCGCGACCTAGTGTGATCGCGTTACCTCATTCGAGGACAATCTTTGCCCCGTCGACGCGAACGGATCTTACGTTGAGTGGTCGCTCGGCTGGTCCATTCGCGACCGTGCCGTCGAGGTTGAACCGGCTGCCGTGACACGCGCAGTTGATCGTCCCGTCGGCCACCGCGGCCACGATGCAGGCGGTGTGCGTGCAAATCGCCGAGAAGCCCTCGTACCGGCCCGGCGTCGGCTGGGTGACGACGACCTCGAGGGCCTGGAACACCTTCCCGCCCCCGACCGGTACGTCCGAGATCGCCCCGACCACGGTGCCGGCCGCGCCCGACCCGGCGCTAGGCGCCATGGTGAACGGCTGACCTCCGCCCGCAACACGTGGCGACGATGGCGCGGGATCAGGGCTCGCGCAGGCCGCCAGCCCCAGTGCCGTCGAACCGAGGAGTGCGCTCCGCCGACAGATGCTCGCGGGACCAGGTCCATCGTTCGGGCTCATTCGGCCTCCTTGGACGACAAGTGATCACTGTCTTGGACGGCGGCCGCAGCGAGAATGTTCCGCTCGACTCCGTCGGCGAGGGCGCACCGTCCCGAGCGATCGCGGAGGTCCCGCGCAAGAGGACGGGGCACCGAACTGCTGCGGTGCCCCCTCCTCAACAGCACTCGTCAGTCCGAGTCAGGAGCAGAGCCCGAGGACTCTGACGAGTCAGAAACCTCTGGGGCCTCGTCACGAGAACTCTCACGACTGGCCCGAGCCGAGGATCCTCGAGGGCCCTCGTCGCCGTCCGTGCCCTCGGCCCCGTCCGTCCCCCGAGCGGGATCGTCGAGCAGGGCCTGCCCGCCCCGTCCGCCCGAACCTCCTTGCGCTGTTGCGTCGGAGTTGGCCGACCCGCCGTTGCCGCCGTCGCCGCCCGTCCCGAGAGTGGCCTCGTCCGGATTCGCGCTCCAGTTGCCGTCGCCCCCGATGCCGCCCGAGCCGCCGCGAGCGTCGATATCCGCGGTGGCAGTGCCGCCGTCGCCGCCGTCGCCGCCGAAACCGGCTGAGCGGGAAGGAACGGTGGCCGACGGCCGTCCGGCGCCATAGAAACTGTTCCCGCCGCCGCCTCCGACGGCGGTCGCCCCTGCGGCGGCGTTGCCGCCGTCGCCGCCATCGCCGGCATAGCCGACGGTCTCTCGGCCGGTCTGGGAACCGTTGGCGCCTTCGCCTCCTTCGCCGCCTTGGGCCGAACTGTCTGGCTCGCTGGCACTGGCGTTGCCGCCACTACCGCCGTTGCCGCCGTAGCTCGGGGTTCGGTCGCCACCCCCGCCCCGGCCGCCGTCACCGCCGGCTCCGCCCCCGGCGTACGCGGCGCCGGTGGCGTCACCGCCCCGTCCGCCCTCGCCGCCGGTGCTGCGGATACCGAGATCACCGCCGGCGTCGCGGAACGAGCCGTTGCTGCCATCGCCGCCCTCGCCGCCGACACCGCCGGAGGCACGCCCGCCCGGCGCCTCGGCACTGGCGGCGCCACCGGTGCCGCCGACGCCGCCGACCCAAGTGGGATGCACGTCGCTGAAGCCGGTGCCGTTGCCGCCGCGACCGCCCTCGCCGCCGGAACCGCCGTAGACGTACGTGGCGCCGGCCGCCATACCGCCCGAGCCACCGGCGCCGCCGGTGCCGCTCGAGCCGTCGCCGTTCACTCCGGTTCCGCCCGCACCGCCACCGCCGCCACCGGCCTCACGTCCGACTGCGTCGCCACCGGAACCGCCGGCGCCACCGATGCCAGTGCCCCGAACACCCGGATCAGCGTCAGGTGCGGCAGCCGGGTAGGCCGGATTCGGCGTGCCGTCGTCGTTGAACACCGGCTCCGTCACCAGTGTCAGGGTGCTCGTACCGCCGGTTCCACCCCGGCCGCCGTACCCGCCTCGCGCGTAGCCGGTGGGAGAAGTCGCCGCGCCGCCGTTGCCGCCGGCGCCGCCAATGCTGGGTCGTTCGGTGCTCAATGGCCCGCCGTCTCCCCCGGCTCCGCCGTCGCCCGCACCGGCGTAGGAGGAGCCGATCGTACCGGCCACTGGTGCCGCGCAGTCTGGGTCGCAGGTGGCCTCCCCCGCTTCCCCTGCCTGTCCAGCGGTGGCCGCGGCGTCACCACCGGCTCCGCCTGCGCCACCGATACCGCTCACGTCGTCACCGACCCCGCCGGCACCGCCCCTACCGCCCTCGGCCGTGGCGGCCCCGCCGGCGCCGCCCGTGGCGATGCCACTGCACTCCTGCTCGCAGACTCCGAGGCCGCCATTGCCGCCGCGACCGCCGAGTGCAGTCGCGCTTCCCCCGGCGGAGCCCGCCACGCCTGCCGACGTGGCGTCCGCGCCCACCTCGCCGGTCACGGTCGAGGATCCTCCGTTGCCGCCCTTGGCCACGTTCGTGCAGGTCCCGATGCAGTAGCCGGTCCCGCCGTTGCCGCCGTTGCCGCCTGCCCCCGAAGTCGAGGAACCGCCGTTGCCGCCGCTGCCTACGTTCGTGCAGGTCCCGAAGCAGTAGCCGGTCCCACCGTCCTGCCCGTCCTGCCCGTCCCCATCGCCGACGAGGGCCAGGCGGGCGAAGCCGCCTCCGGGGGCTCGAGGCGCTTGCCCGTTCCCGCCCTCGGCGCCCGCGGCACCCATGGCGACGTCGGTGCAGGCCCCCGAGCAGAACTCGATGTTCTGACCGGACTTGTCCTTCGCGCGGATGAACCCGTCGCCGTAGGTGATGTCGTAGTCGTCGGGGTTGAACGACGCGGAACGCTCGTCGAAGCCGGCCCCCTGAATTTGGTTGCCGAACGCCTCGAGCCGCTGCTCCTCGGAGAGCCCGGGCGCGTTCGGGTCCGTCGGCTCAGCGGGGTCGGTCGGGTCGGTCGGGTCGGTCGGGTCGGTCGGGTCGGTCGGGTCGGTCGGGTCCGTCGGGTCCGTCGGCTGCCCTGGGTTCCCCGGCTGCCCTGGGTTCCCCGGCTGCCCTGGGTTCCCCGGCTGCCCCGGGTTCCCCGGCTGCCCCGGCTGCCCCGGCTGCTGCCCTGGGTGCCCGGGCTCGGACTCCTCACCATCGGTGCGGGTGTCGGAGGCCTCGTCCTGCACGTAGAGAGCTTCCCCGGTACTGCGCCGCCCGGATGTGCCGGACCCGTCGCTCGAGTTGTGCGCAGGGCCCCGCGTGGCAACAGCGGAATCTGATCGGACCAGGCGACAGCCGGAGAGATCGAGGTGGGCGCCAGTGGTCGCGTGCACGGTGCCGGTGTCGTCGACCACGACAGTGGCAGGCGAGAAGTCCAGCTCCGTGGTGTGCGTCGCGCTCCATCCGTTCGCACTGTGCGCGATCGTGGTGATGGAGCGACCCCCCTGGTCGGCCGTGTAGACGTTCCCCGAGCGGGCGTCGAAGACCGCCGAGACCGGGTCAGCCCCGGTCGGCACCGCTGCGATCCGTTCGTGACCGCCGCCGGGGCGCAGGGCGAAGATCAGCAGCCTGTCGCCGCAGGGGTCGACCTGGAACACCGTTCCCGACGCCGGGTCGATCGTCACCCCGGTCGGCAGGGAGAGCCCGGGAACCGGGGCGCCCGCGCCGGGAACCGCGGTCGTCGAAGGCGGCTGCGCTACGGCAGTAGGAGCGGTCGCCGCGATGAGGGTGGCCGACGCCGCGATCGCCAGGGCGACCCATCCCTGCCGAGCACGTACACGGAACCTTCGGCAATCTCGAAGTACCTGGCCAGACATGCGTACATCCCCCCGGAAACAGGTCAGCGACGGTGAATGCCCGCCGGGATGCCGAATCGGAATCCCAGGTGCGAGCAGTGCGGCTCGTGCACGGCAGCTCTGCCGAAGCTGAACTGGGCACACCGGACGAGGCCCCCGCTCTGCCGGTAGCGCCATCACAACCAGGAGGGCTTTCATTCCGCTTTCACGGCGCCACGTCCTCGCACGGACCCGGGTGACGGCCCTCTGCGCCTACACCCCGTCAGGAGTCGCCCCCGGCGCAACGCATCCGGCACGCCGATCAGTCGCGAGCTGTTCGGCGTCTCCCAAGTCCCAGGGGCAGCTCGACGGCGGCACCGTCCAGATGAGCGCCGACGCGCGCGGCTGCATCGACCCATGGCGTCCATCCGAGTCCGACGGCGAGCTTCTCGGCGACGGAGACGTCGGCCCGCGCCTGGGCAACGTCGCCGAGTGCCATCGCGGCGATGCCCGCGAACAGCGCTGCCGGCCCGGTGATCACCGCGCCGTAGCCGAGGATGACGACGGCGTCGGGGTCGGCGGGGAGCTCGGCGCGGACGATACGGGCAGTCTCGAGGTCACCCGTCGACCACGCGGCGCAGGCCGCGAAGCACAGTCCCGGCCGGTCGAACCGCCGGCTGTCGGTGGCCGCGCGACGGGCGCGGAACTCCGCGAGCAACGCTGACGCCTCGTCGTACCGACCCGCGCACGCTCGGGCAGCGGCCGCCACGGCCGCCCACGCCGGCATCGCCGGGTGGTCCCGAGCCGCCTGCTCGGTGAGGTCGCAGAGACCGGCCAGCGTGCCTCCTATCCACGCCCTCACCACCAGGTGCACCGCGAACGCGGCGCGCGCGTCGTCGACCCCGAGGTCCTGCCCGAGCTGGAGCGACGCACTCGCCGCGTGATCGGCGGCCTCGTCGTCGCCACGGGCGAGCAGCACCGACGACTCGAGGACGTGTGCAGCCCAGACGAGGCGCGGACGGTGCCAGCGATGTGCCTCGACGGCGAGTGTCCGGCGCAGCCCCAGTGCCTGGTCCACCTGGCCGGCGGACAGGGCCGCAGTGAGCATGAGCTCGGTGGCGTCGAGCACGACGGTGGGGTCCCCGCCCAGGCGGGCCAGTTCCAGGCCCTCGGCGGCGAGATCGACCCGGTGGGCGGCGGGCACGGGACCCTCGAGCAGCTGACGGACCTCGAGGGCTCGCGCTCGGGCGCGCATTGTCGTCGGCGCATCCTCGGCCCCGGCGAGGGCCCGCATCTCGGCCACGAGCTCGGGCCGGGCGACGCCGTCGAAGGACTGCTCGCGCAGCATGGCCACCAGCAGGTCGAACCGGACCGCCGACGGGGACGGGACGAGCTCGGCCCGATCGAGGCGAGCCCGGCGACGGGCATCTCCGCGACCGGGCCGCTCCACCGACTCGTCGCCCACCGCGGCCTTCACGACGAGGCCGGGGTCGGCCGGCGCCGTCATCGCAGCGCCGATCGCCTCGTCGAGGAGGTCGTCGGCCTCCCGCGCCCGTCCCAGAGCGCCGAGCACGAGGCCGCGGTGGACCTCGACGACGGGGTCCTCGGACAGCACGCGGGCGGCGGCATCGAGCAGGGCGCTCGCTTCGGTGAGGGCCCGGCGCTCGTAGGCCACCACTCCCGCGTCGCGCCGGGCGCGAGCGACTGTCGCGTCGTCGAGCAGAGGAGCTGCACCGAGCGTGTGTCGGAGGCGGAGGAAGGCGTCGTCGTCCGGGCCGAGGTGCTCGAGCCAGGCGGCGTGCCACGCCACCCGGATCGTCTCTGGGACCCGGTCGCGCACCGCTACCGCGACGACTTCGTGGCGGAGGTCGCCGTCAGCGACGAGCCCACGAGAGGCGGCCTCCCGCAAGTCCTCGGCCACGGCGCGAGACGGTCGGTCGAGGGCGACCGCCAGAGCCCCGGGCGGGACCGGGCGCAGGACCGCGAGTGCCTCCACGGTCCGACGAGTGGCGGGCCGCAGACGATCCAGTTGGCGGTCGACGAAGGCCCGTAGTCGGGGTGGAACCGTCCGCACGGCGGCCGCAGCGGCGGCCTCGTCGTGGCACGTCGCGAGCACGTCGAGCAACGCCGTGACGTGCAGCGGATGACCGGCGGTCTGCTGGTACAGGAGCCGGGCCAGGCGGTCGGCCGCCTCGGGCCCGAACGAGACGAGCCGTCGCCGGGCGAGTTGGCGCACCGCCGTGCCGTCCAGTTGACCGAGCTCGACCCGCATCACAGAGGTGTCCCGGGCCAGGTCCGCCCGGCAGAGCTCCCAGCCGAGGCTGACCCCGGGGGCGGGGGCGCAGGCAGAGATCAGGACGACGACCCCGGGCGGCAGCCCGTGCCGGGCGATGTCGGTGATCGCCGCGAACGACGCCGAGTCGGCCCGGTGGGCATCGTCGAGCGTCACCAGGACCGGACCGTCGGCAGCCAGCTCCGCGAGACGCTGGCGCACCCACGGCACGGGGGCGCCGGCCGGGCCGGGCGGAGGCGGACCGAGGGCGTCGACCCATCCGGCCAGAGGAGCACTCCCCTCGTCCCAGGCGCCGTCCACCACCTGCGCGTCCCGGCGGGCGACGTAGCGAGCTGCGGCGAGGACCAGCGACTTGCCGATCCCGGCCTCGCCCTCGACCAGGACGACCGGGCCGTGCGACCCGTCGTCGACCCGCGCGGCGACGATCGTGGCGAGGACATCGTCGCGGCCGACGAGGTACGGACGGGGTTCCTCCGACCTCAGCCGAGACCGTTCGACCAGGACCGCCCGGTAGGCGTTCCGAAGCTCCTCCCCCGGGTCGACGGCGAGCTCGTCGTGCAGTCGCCGCCGGGCTGCGAGGAACGCGTCGATGGCCTCACCGGGCCGGCCCGCGGCGTGGAGGGCACGCACCAGCAAGGCGTGCCACACCTCCTGCTCGGGATGCTCCACCGCCAGCGGGGTCACGGCCTCGACCGCCTCGTCCGGCCGTTCGAGCGCCAGCAGTGCGCGTGTCCTGGCCTCCACGACGCGGCGGTGGCGGGCCAGGGCGTGTCCCCGGGCGAGATCGAGCCGCGGGCTGGACAGCCCCGGCCACGGCGGTCCGACCCAAGCAGTGAGCGCCTCGTCCGTCGCGTCCACCAGGGCGCGCGGCTCGGCGGTCGCCAGGGCGGCCGTCGCCGCAAGATGGAAACGACTCAGGTCGACATCGCGCGGTTCGATGGCGAGCGTGTAGGTCCCCGATCCCGCCACGAGGTCCTGTCGAGGCACCCCGAGCCAGTCCCTGAGACGCGTCATCCGCGTGTGCAGAGTCGCCTCGGGACGCCCCGGCGCCGAGCCGTCGGCCCAGAGGTCGGCACACAGCACGTCGCGCGCCACAGGGACACCCGGTGAACACGCAAGCAGGGCCAGCAGGAGGGTCATGCGCGAGCTGCCAGGAGATCTCGGGCCGTCACCGGTATCGACGGCCACCCGCCCGAGCAGTTGGACCGACCACGCCTCGCCCATGGGCCCCCCAGCCGAATGGTGGCTCCCCCGAACCGACGCCGACAGTAGGTGAGCCGGATGTATTGGGCCAGTTCGCACAGAAAGAACATCGAACTCATCAGGGACAGAACAGAAGATCCATACGAGAGGCCCTGAGAAGTGTGCAAGATTGGGTTCAATTTGTCCGAATCAAACGTCCACGGTCACGGAGTGCGATCGAACCATCACAATTTACGAGAACAGGAGATCTAATCGCGCGGAGAGCACGTGACGGCGCCGACTGACTGTGAACGGCCCGCTCGAGGTGTAAGGCGAATGTAAGTGCCTCGCCCTAGCTTGCCCCTCGTCCTGTCACCAGCCCGGCGTCGCTCCCTCCCGGGCCCTCCCTGCCCGAGGACGTGTCCGTGCCCCGAACGGCTGTTGCCTCCCGCGTGCGTCGGTCGTCCCGACGCCGCGCCCTGACCCTCGCGGTCGGTCTTCTCATGGTGCTCGCCCTCTCCGCCACAATCGAGAGGCCCACCGCCTCGGCGGCGCCCGCACCGCCCGGGACCTGGATCGTGACGCTCCAGGACGGAGTCCCCGTCGACTCCGTCGCGGGTGCTGTGCGGGCGCCCATCCGGCAGCGGTTCACAGCGGCGGTCACGGCCTTCTCCGCAGCGCTGACGCCGGACCAGCTGAGTCGCCTCGATGCAGACCCACGGGTCCGCTCGGTGACCGAGAACGCGGTCGTCGCCCAACTGCCGCGAACCGTGCGACGGGCGAGCCCGGTAGCCCCCTCGACGCAGTTCGTGCCCGAGGGGGTACGCCGCGTCGGTGGGACGCTCAGCCCGACTGCGCGCATCGACGGCGTCGAGCAGCGCATCGACGCCGACATCGCCGTGATCGACACCGGGGTCGACATGCACCCCGATCTGCGGGTGGTCGCCCAGCAGGACTGCACCGGCGAGGGCATCACCGCTGACACCGCCGGGCACGGCACCGAGGTTGCCGGTGTCGCCGCCGCCCGCGACAACCGCATCGGCACCGTCGGTGTGGCCCCTGGAGCCGGGCTGTGGGGTGTGCGCATCTTCGACGCGTTCGGCAACGTCACGCTCGAATCCCTGCTCTGCAGTCTCGACTACGTCCGCAAGAACGCCGATCGCATCGACGCGGTGACGCTGGCCTTCGAGAACGAGGGTGCTCGGGCCTCCGGAACCGTCTGCGGCATCACCACTCGCACCGGCCGCGAGCGCGGTGGCACCAAGTACCAGGTCGTCGACCCCGTCGATCTGGCCATCTGCCGAGGCACTGCTGCCGGCCTGACCTTCGTCGCCAGCGCCGGCAACGACTCCGCGGACGCCGCCAGCTTCGTGCCCGCCGCTTACCCCGAGGTCATCACGGTGTCCGCGACCAGCGACACCGACGGCCTACCTGGCGGCCGCGGCGCCCCGCCGTTCTGCTTCCCGACCGAGGACGACGACACCTTCGCCAGCTTCTCCAACTTCGGACGCGTGGTCGACCTCGCCGCCCCCGGCGTGTGCGCCTACACCACCTACCCGGGCGGCCTGTACACCACCGACGTCGGCACCAGCTTCTCCGCGCCTCTGGTCGCCGGAGCCGCCGCCCTCATCCGCGCACGCGACCCGCGGGCGTCCTTCGTCACGGTGTACACGAGACTCCAGCAGCTGAAGGAACGTGGACCTATCCTGAATGACCCCGACGGAATCCCCGAGGGACTGCTCAACGCCGCCAAGCTCTGATGGCGCCTCTCGCAGTCGGGACGTCGGCCGGGAGGTGCCCGAGGATCGATTCGGCCTCGATCGTCACCGCGTGCACCTGGAGGGCCTGCGCCAGCCACGGTGGAGCAACAGGTAGACGTACCACCCCGCCACCCGCCCCGGCCCGGCCCGGCCCGGCTAGAGCTGCTGTCGGACGAGCCGGGCGCGGCGGTCGACCGCCGCAACCTTGTCGAAAGGCCAGTCCAGGTGTGCGGTGTCGTAGTCCGGGCGCAGGTGCAGAAATGCGCCCGGCGAGCCCCACCTGCTCGACGAGCGACGACGAGGTTAGCTCCTCCCCGACGAGGAACGAGGGCGCGGATGTGAGTAGGCGGACCGGACCGTCTCGAGGTGCCGCGGCACTGCTGTAACCGGTCAACAGATGGCAGGCGAGGCCGGCTCATGCGTGAGGCCCGCCCGTTGTGTCGGTAGGGAAGGACTCTCTTAGCCTCCCGCCTGGTCCAGGGACCACTGTGCTGACCGCGGCCTTCATGAGGAGGGCCGTGTCATCGTGGCTGCCCAAGCTGGCTGGGCCTCTGCGTCCCTGCTCGGCGCGATTGTGTCCCACCGATTGGTCGAGTGCGTGCACAGCATCTAGCCGTCGTGCCCGCAGAGGTTGTTGACGCGGGAGGCGGGTGGGTTGCCGACGAGTGAGGTGTGGGCCGGTGGAAGTTGTAGCCGTGCAGCCAGGCCGGTAGCGAGGCGACCCGCTCGGTGGAGGAGTCGAAGACGCTGGCGTAGGCCCATTCCTGGGCCAGGGGTGCGGTTGAACCGTTTGGCTCTCCCGTTCGTCCAGGGGCAGCGGGATTTGGTGAACCGTTGGGCGATGCCGAGCTCGGTACAGGTCGCGGCGAACAGGCGGCGGCGCCGGTAGGCCATGGCGTTGTCGGTCAGGATCCGCTCGATCCTCACGCCGTGATCGGCGAACCAGGCGTGCGCGCGGCACAGGAACCCGCGCACGCCTGCTGGTTCTCCCCGCCCTGGTCGGTGTGGACGACCTCGACTTAGGCCAGCCGGGAGTGGTCGTCGACGGCGACGTGGACGTAGTCGTAGCCGACCCTGGTGGCGCTGCGGGAGGCCCGGTACTGGTCGGAGTCGCGGCCGTGGGCCCACCAGCCGCCGCCGGCGAGGATGTTGCCGAGTTTCTTTGACGTCGAGGTGGACCAGGTCGCCGGGGTGGGCGCGTTCGTAGCGCCGCCACCGGTTCGGGCCGTGGACGGTGGTGGTCGGGTCGGACTCGCGGAGCTGCTCGCCCGTGGGCGGGTCGAGGTCGCGCAGTCGGGAGATGCCTCGCCGCAGCAGCACCTTGTGCACCCCGGAACCCGAGATGTGGGTGCCGTCGGTGCGGCGCAATTCGTAGGCGATGCGTACCTGGCCGAGATTGCGCTCGCGGCGCACCGCCTCGATGCGGGCCTCGAGCTCAGCTGTTGTGCGCCGCGGGCTGTGCCGGGGCCGCGAGGAACGATCGAGCAGCCCGTCCTCACCCTCGGCCAGCCACCGGGTGTGCCACTTGTGCAGGCACTGCCGGGAGATGCCTGCCTCCGCAGCAACATGCGCCTTGGGGCGTCCGCGATCGACGCGCAGACACAGCCGGCGCTTGCCTTCGAAGGTAGCGGGGCATTGCGGTGAGACACGAGGACCTCCAGGGTCGACGGCGTGGGTGCCTTCAGCAGCTCCACACCTCGCCTGGAGGTCCTCCCTACTTCAAGATCATCGATCTCGGCGTGTCGTCACCGCCGCGTCACCAACCTCCGTGAGTGGGACATATAATGGACCGACTTTGGGCGCTCGTTCTCGCTCCTCCGCCCAGGTGCGCCGTCCGGGGCTGCCTCTCAAGGCAACGGTCCGGAGGCGAAGTAACGGGACCGTGGTCGTTCGCGACACGTTGTCGTGACTGTCGCCGGGGAGACGTCGCAGGCGTCGTCGGCGCCTGCCGCGCGCAGGGACACGGCTCGGCCCTCACCGCCTCGTCGACTGATCGAAGTTGACGTTGCGCGGGCGCTCGTCGTCGTCGGAGTCGTGTTCAACCACGCCGTCGACGGGCTTGTCACGAGCGGCGTCGTCGATCCCGCTTCGGAGCTGGCGTCGGCGAACGCTGTCCTCTACATGTTTCGGATGCCAGCCCTGGCGTTCCTTCTCGGGCTTTTCGTACCCGGCGGTGTCGACCGCTATGGAACGCGGACCTATCTTTGGCAGAGGCTCGTCGCTGTCGGCTATCTTTACCTGCTGTGGTTCTACCTGCAGGGCCTCGTTGAGTTCTTCGCGAGCGGCGTGAAGAATCACGTCTTCCCCTCGGCCCGATTCCTCTCGCCCTGGACGAGCTACGGCCAACTGTGGTTCCTGCCATTCCTGGCGGTCGCCACGGTTACGCTCGTCGCGTTCCGGCCTTGGCAATCGGGCCGACGGACGGTGGTCGTCCTCATCGCCACCGGCGCCGTATCGCTAGCACTGTGGGGCTGGAACATGGAGGTGCTCGGGTTGCACGGGCTGTCGCTGCTCGTCTTCGCCGCCGCCGGTGCCGCCATCGGCTTGGGCAGAATGACCGTCCTGGTCGAGGGCCGCTCTTGCTGCTGGGCATTGCTGGGCGTGGGAGCAGTGTTGGGTCTACTCGTTCTCGTCAACCTTGGGGCGGCGCCCGCGACAAGCGGCTCTGTCGCCACGTCGCTGCCTGCAGCATCGGTCAGCTTTGTCGCCGCCGTCTGCGGCATCCTCCTCGTGATCGCACTCTCTGTCCTGATCGTCCGCATGGCGCCATTCTCCCGGCGTTTCTTCTCGGCCATCGGCACCAATACATTGCCTATCTTCTTGGCGCACGTTGCCGTTGTGGCCGGTGTACGCATCGCCATGGGCCAAATCGGGGTGACCCCAGGGTGGACAGTCGCTTTGGCAGTCGTCTGCGGGGTTGGTGGCCCAGTCGTCGCGTCGAGGTTCGCCATCGGACGACCTACGGTTCAATGGCTATTCGTTCCGCCCGCTCAAGTTCGCCGTTGGCTCGCGGCGTAATGCTCTATCTCGGCGCACGAGCCGGCAAGCTTTCGAAGTGAACGAACGGGACGCGGGCGGCCGATTCTGGACGAGCCCTTGCGTTGCGCTCTTTGAAGCGGCGCCCCGGGGTTCAGTGGAGGCTGGGTTCTCCGGAGATCGGATCTTCTCGGGCTGGTTGGTGAGCGTAGTAGCTCTGTTCGTACTCGACCGGCGGAACGTGGCCCAGCATCGAATGCAGCCGGCTAGTGTTGAGCCAGTGCGCCCACGACGAGGTGACGAGCTCGAGGTCCTCGACGGTGCGGATCGGACCGTCGCGGCGGACGCCTTCGGTCTTGTAGAGCCCGATCAGCGATTCGGCCATCGCGTTGTCGTAGGAGTCCCCGGTCGAACCGAACGAGGCCAGCGCGCCGGCCTCGGCTAGCCGGTCGCCGTAGCGGATCGCGGTGTACTGGCTGCCCGCATCGGAGTGGTGGATCAACCCATTCAGGCGGCCGTCACGGGCCTGACCTGCCCGTTCCCGGGGCCAGAGCGCCATCTCCAGGACGTCGAGCGGGAGCTCAGTAGGCATCCGGGACGCGCAGCGCCACCCGACGATGCGGCGCGAGTAGACGTCGGAGACGAACGCGGTGAACACCATCCCCGACCAGGTCGGGACGTAGGTCAGGTCTACGACTCGGTCGCTGCGCGGTGAGTCTCGGTTGACCAGATCCGGGGCCCGCTCGGACTGTCGATCGCTCCGGGCGGTAATCACCGGCTGGCCGCGGCGGAACCCGCGCAGGCCGAGGGATCGCATGAGCCGCTCCACGGTGCACCGTCCGACCGGGCCGCCGGCCATCCCGGGGACGTGGTCGCGGCGCAGCTGGGCGGTCATCTTGCGGGCCCCGTAGACCCCGCGGCCCTTCTCCCGGTCGAAGAACGTGGCCTCGATGACCTCAGCCAGGACGGCGTCGGACAGGGCCCGCCGGCGACGGCTGGCGCGCCTTTTGGCGTAGTAGCCCGACGGGGCAATCTGGATGCCCTCGCTGGTGACGACCTCGCAGATCGGCACAACCGGAGAACCGGTCTCGGTGCTGGTCGATGTAGTCGACGATCAGCGGATATGGCGGTCGAGGTCCGCCGCCGCGAAAACGCCGACGCGGTCTTGAGGATCTCGTTCGCCCGCCGTAGCTCGGCGTTCTCCCGCCGCAGCCGCTTGAGCTCCTCGGACTCCTCGGTTGTCACGCCCGGGGCGAGGCCGTCGTCGATGTCGGCCTGCCTGCACCACCCCCGCAGAGTGTTCGGGAGGATCCCCAACTGCGGCCCGATCCGCTTACCCGCAGCGTTGACCGACAACCCGGTCTCCTGCTGAGGGGCCTCACGGACCATCCGCTTAGCCCGCTCCGTCATCTCGTCGCTGAACCTTCCTCGGCGCCGGCACGACCCCCAGCTTCCCGTGGGATCAACCTCCACCACACCCGGGGCGCTTCACCCTTCGAGGCCTGACAGGGTTCGCAGTGCGGCCGCAGCCGATGGGTTCGGATCGCCGCGGTCAGCGACGGATACGTGCCGGTGAACCCGAGCTTCGCGAGCTCGTCCTGAAGGGTCGAGGCCCACAGATGCGGATCCTCCCCGAGCCGCAGCCGGCAGTACTCCAGGAACAGCTCCGCCACCGTCGGCTCCCGGCGCACCCGCACCTCGGGCACCCGCCGGCCCTCGAGATAGGCGCGGACGGTCTTGCGGTCATGACCGAGATGTCGGGCGATCGCCGAGATCGTCCACCCCTGCTCGCGCACTGCATGCGCTTCCACATCAGCCTCCCGAGACAGCACCCGGGCCTCCCACCAGTCCGCCTGTTTTCACTCACCAGCAACCCAGCGGCAGACCCCCGTTCGGCCCGGGCACCACGCCGGGGCCGCCGTACTATCTGGCGGAGTTGATCTAGCGAGAGGGGGGAGATTCGACTAGCGCCATCAGGCGCGGGTGCTGGCGTCCGCTCACCCACGACCGGATCGCGGAGGTCTCCGTGCCGTCGACGCCGAGCAGGATCGCGTCCGGGGTTAGTCCGCGGTGAACCCGGCCGTCGTCGTGCAGCGCGTCGAGGGCCGCGGCCGCGGGCCGCAGGACGTCTAGCGCGGCAGGACCGAGACCGCCGTCGGGGAACGATGTCGGCCAGGGTCCAGCCGGGTGGGGCTGTCATGCGTCCGCCAGCTGGTAAAGGCGGAGGCCCTCGATCCGGACGAGCCTGGTGCCGGTGGTGCTCTCCACCTCGACGCTAAGGATGGTGCGGGGGGACGGACACTTGATCGTCGATCACGTCCAGGACACGGCACGCGTAGAGGGCGTACCGGTGCCGCTCACCGCAGCGATACGACCCCAGCTCCCAGACCGGTCACACCCTCAGTTGCACTCCGTTTTCGGAAGAGCCGACAATCCCGGCGAGGTCGGCGCGAGCCGCCAACCTTGGAGCCGCGCCGGACCCACATGAGAGTCCAGCCCCCGGATCCGGTAACAATGCGCACCACAGGACACGATGGAAGTTCCATGGAGGGTCTCCGATGATCGGCCGCAAGCGACTGACGCCCGAGCACGCTGCGTGGAACGCCGCATGGCAACCACCATTTCCCGTCCCCGGCGCGCGGCGGTTCTTACGAATGCCCTGGCTTGCACGGCGCACGGTTAGCCCGTTCGCGTTCCAGCCCAACAGCTCGATGCGGCAATTCGAGTATCCGTGGGCCTACGACCAAGTCGCTCCGCATCCGGGGCAGGTCGTCGTCGACCTCGGCGGCGCACTATCCGGCTTTCAGTTCACTCTGGCCGCCGCAGGGGCCTCTGTCATCAACGTCGACCCGTTCCTCGACTATGGCGGCTCATTGAGTTACGCGGAGTACGTGCCGACGCCCCAAGCGATGCTGTCGAAGATGAACCGGGCATGGCCGGGTGACGTGCGGCTCAGTCGGACGACGCTGCCGAACGCCAACCTCGAGCCAGAATCGGTCGACGTCGTGGTCAGCGTTAGCACCCTCGAGCATTTCCCGCCCGACGAGATCGCCGATACCCTCGACTCAGCCGTGCTAGCCCTTAGACCCGGAGGGCGGCTGGTGCTCACGGTGGACCTATTCCTGGATCTGGCGCCGTTTACCGACCGGACAGAGAACCGGTGGGGAACTAACATCGACCTCCGCGCCCTATGTGAGCGGACCGGGCTCCCGCTCGTAGTCGGTCAACCCCATGAACTTTGCGGCTTCTATGAGTTCTCGCCGCGCGAGGTGCAGGCCAATCTCGGTGAACTGTTTGTCGGCTCTTACCCGGCGGTCCCGCAGGCATTGGTGCTGCAGAAGCCTTGATCATAGGGTAACCAGGAAAGTCGAAGCGCTGGCCGGTGTACCCGTTGCAGCGGATGCTGTGCGTAGCTGTGGCTTGTTCAAGCTCGCAGTAGGTCGGCACTGGCCTCGACAGGGAACAAAGGTGTTTAAAGTTAGCAGATAACTGAGGCGGAACTGGTGCTCATCTGTTTGTAAGCTCATCAGTCAGGTCGACCACGACGTGTTCGTAGTAACTGAATTGAACCGCCGTGGGTCTGGTGGAGATGGATCGTGTCGTTGCGATGAGGCACGATTACCTCGGCGACGTCCCACCCGCCGAGCACGAGCAGGCGTTCTGCGCTGCCACCGGACCGACCAGCCCTCGGTCGGAGTCCCAACGTGAAGGTCAGCCTTCCGGTCGATCACGCCCTCAGATGCACTCCAAAGCCAGAGGAGCCCCTAATCCCGGACCACTCCACCCTCAGCTAGACTCCAAAATCGGGAGGGCGACGTAACGATTGGACCGCGCGAAAGCGACTTCCAAAATTATGCACCCTGAAGGAACACCAACGCTTCCGCTACGGATATCCGCTCTCGCGCTCCGCGTGTACAAAAAGGTCGACCGTAACGTGTGACCCGTTCAAACACCAACGATCGGCAGGGGATCACGACGAAGTGCGACACACGCCGCTTCGTACCTTGGAGGATCGCCTACTTCGGGTGTCTACGAACACGAACTGACCGACGTACAGTCCGCGAGACCGTCGAACCCGGCGACGTCTTCCTAGAACCGGCGCCAACATCGGCTGCTTCGCGGGGACGTGGATCGGCGATGAGTCCACGTCGTCGCCATCGAGGCAGACCCGTCCACCTACGGCCGACTCGTCGAGAACGTCGAACTCAACCCCTCCCTGAAGATCTCCACCCGCCACATCGCGGTGACCGCCCCGCCGGGCCGCGTCCGAATGCACGTCCGGGGTGAGAAGAACCTAGGCGCCAGTCGGATCGTCGAGCGCGGGATGGCGCCGAGGTCGAGGGCCAGCCACTCGACGCCGTCGTCGGGGAGGACCTGGCGAGGACCATTTCCATCAAGATCGACGTCGAGGGCGCCGAGGCGCCACTGCTGGACGTCATCCTGCAGGAGTTGCCGAGGATGTCACCCCGTCTGATCATCGCCGTCGAGGTCGACAAGTCCAATCGGCACTGCAGCACGGTTCGGGGCGGAAGGGTTCGGCGCCCGTAACTACGAGTTCGAACACTACCTAGCTCGAACACTACCCAGCTCGCTCAATGAATCGGGAGCGAACCAGCGGACCCGCCGCGTCCGCCGACGACTACGTGTTCGTCCGGAACGGAATCGGCGGAGACTCGGCGTCGTCTGCCTGAATCCTCGCATACTAGTCAGCGGTCACGTCAACAACCCCGCCGACGTCGGTCCACCGACAGTCGTCGACTATCGACTCAGAAGGCGTTTCAATCTGTCGAGATCATCGTTCACGACGATCTTACTCGCGTAGAGCAGCGCAGCTTCTTGCGCGCGCCGGCGACGCGCTCGGTCCACGATGAGGTCCTCCATCGCCCGCTGTTCGATTTGAAAGGCGCAGTCTTCGTAGCCCTGAGGCAGCCCCGCGAGCGTGATTGTTGAGCCGAAGACCGGCAGACCGGTCGCGAATGCCTCCAAGGCCTTGATCTTGAGACCCGTACCGTCGACCGGCGAGATCAGGAAGCAGCACCGCCGCATGAGTGTCGTCAGATCTTCGACGTAGCCGAGCAGTTCTACCTTGGGCAGGTCCGCTACGGCTTCGCGCACCCGCTCGACGGAAGATACACGGCCTACAATAGCCATTGTTCGACATGACAGCCACGCGTAGTGGTCGGCGACGAAATCGCAAAGGCCGTCGACGTTGAGAGTGTTCTCGGAACCAACGAAGAGGATATCGTAGAGGACCTCATCCTCACCGACTTCTGGCCGCGGGAGCTGGTAAGCGGGAATGAGGTATATGGGCATATCTGGATAGAAGAGACGGAACAATCCCGCTTCCGGTGGAGCAATTGCGATCAAGCTCCCGGCAAGGCCTAACAACTCCATCTCCATGCGCGCGCTGAGCGTGGTCTTCGCAGCTGTCAACCGACGGTGCAGCGATTTGGCTGCGTTGACAAAGTTGATGTCGTGGGTCTCGACGATGGCCTCGCTCGGATCTACGCCGTTCAGCTCGGCGAGCCCGTGAGCGTAGTTGACGAAGGTGCTGATGTTCGGGTAGTCGGTCCGGAGCCGATCGTAGGCTGGGGTCAACGCTATCAGCCTCAGAGAAAGCAAGCGCGCTCCGAGGCGCGGCATCAGCGCAATCAAGCGCATTTTCAGCAGTGTGATGAGCCGGAAGAGGCGGCTACGGTGGTCGAGGACGAGCTCGACATTGGGATACGCACTCCGGAAGCGCTCGATGTCATCCTGCCGCCACGGACACGAAGGGTGCTCATAGTAACTGTAGACGATTACGGGGCGACCCGTCGCGATGACGAAACTCAAGAGTTCTGCGACGCGGGCCTGAGCGCCGTTCTCGCGGTTGACGAAAGTCCCGTTGAAGTAGACGAGAATCGGTTCAGTCAAACTGGCGGGTCTCCTCTGGTCGACGTGGCTGCCGCACGTGTATGCGTGCGGGCGTGGAAGGCAGCTGTGGGTGCCGCCAGATCGAGGGTGGACGTGCTGCCGTTGCCGTGACCCGACGCGCTATATTGATCACCCGCTCGCTACTGGAGATCGACGGAGATCATGCCGTCCAAGCGGAGAACGCGTTTCTCCATTGTCTGAGCACTTCCTCTTTCCTGAACCGTTGCCCGTAGGTTCTCAAGCCTAGGCTGCGCATCTGACGCTCTTCGACCGTCAGTGCGGCGAGCTTTTCCATTCCACGTTGAATATCCGACACATCTTCCGCATCCGCCGTGAACGCGTCGGCGCCGGCGACCTCTTCGAGCACGCTGTGCCGGGTGACCAGCGGAACCAGGCCGTACTCGATCGCCTCCGCGACGGGCATGCCGAAGCCCTCCAGCCGACTGACGAGGACGAAGCCCTGCGCGTTGGAGTACAGCCAGTCCAGTTCGCCGTCCGGGACGTGAGGCAGCATCACTACCCCGTCGACCGAGTCGGCTGCTGCTGCGACCTCCTCGAACCCGGGTTCGGGTCCTCCGCAGATGACGTACTGGACGTTTTGCGATGGCAAGCTGGAATACGCGTACGCCTCGATGCACCGTCGCTGATTCTTGCGCGCACCGATACTTCCCACCGTGAGGAGGAAACGGGAGCCGACTGATGGCGGCGCCACTCCGCCGTCGTGGGGCACCTTCTTGCTCTCGATCGCGGGGTAGATCACCCTACGACTTGCGGCCCGACCCTCGGGATACGCCTGCTGGAACCTGTCGCGGACGTCTCTGCTCACGAAGACGAGGTGCGGGCCGACCTGCGCGATCTCGTCGTAGATCGATCGGTACATCGCGCCGACGTCCTTCTCGAACAGATCGGGGTGGGTCAGCGGTCCGATGTCGTGACAGACGACTATGTCATCGCTCCGCAACCGGACCGTCGCGACTGTGAGCGGATCCAGGTGCAAGAGGGGACGCATATTCCGCCGCCGAGGGATCAGGGCCGCGAGCCGTTCGTGTCCCGAGGCCGTTCCGGTCTTACTCTTGATGTGCCACAGCTGGAGCCGACCGAAGATCCGCCGGACGAGGCCGCGCGGGACGCGCGAACTCCACCAGTAGAGAACACGCACGACGGGTAGGTCGTCGCAGTCGATCAAACTCCGACCAATGACGTACTTACCCGTGCGATTGTGCATGGCAAGCGAGAAATCGACGTCGACCCCTTCGTGTCGCTGCCCGCTCATTGCCGTGTTCCTCGCTTCTCGCACCCAAGAACACGTCGATAGAACGTCACGTACTGCTCTCCTACCGTCACGGTTGCCTCCGCTCGACATCCCGACTCACCGCCGACGCGGGAATGCGACCGCTGTTGCACCGCTGTCGTGATCGCCGCCGCCCACGCCTCCGGGTGGTCTTCGGCCACGACATAAGAGTTCGCGACACCTCTGACCGTCTCAGGAAACCACTCTTGTCAGACACGAGCACGGAGAAGCCGGTCGAGGCCGCTTCGGCTGCGACACGACCAAAGGGTTCCTCCCACCGGCTCGGCACCACGACCAGATCGACCTGAGTCAGGAAGTGGTCGATGGACACGTGGCCGACGAAAGACACCCGGGACGACGGGGCGAGCGATCGTGCGCGATCACGCAGTTCGTCTGGCACCTCGCCGGCGCCGATGAGACGGAGGTCCAGGTGGTCCACCATGGCGAAGGCATCGAGCAAGAGATCGACCCCCTTCTTGCGGTCCACGGCTCCGATGTAGCCGACGGTCGTGATTCGCGAGACCACTCGCCGACCAACCGCTTGAACCACCACCTGCTGATTGGCGACGGTCGCAGTCGGTGCAGTCGGCCATACCCCAAGCCGACGATGCGCACCTGCGATGTGCGAACTCACACTGACCAACAGATTGGGAACAGGAGCACTGCGACGTCGAACGGTTAGGATCTGGCACTTCCGACAGATGCCGTCACAGCTCACCGGCGCCCGATAGCGTGTTGTCCGCGAGCAGATCGGATTGTAGCCCCTGAGGGCGTGGACCCAGGGATATTGCTCGGCTACCTCGATTCTTGACGGCCCGAAGCAGGCGATGTTATTCGAGTGGAGCACATCGGCGCGAGAGCATCCTACGACACGTTTGAGGAAGCGGTCAGCCTCTGATCGATACTCCTCTCGAGCGTGCCACACGACCTTGTCGAGCGGAGTCACTGGCGCACCGTCGAGGGATGCGTAACTGCTAGTGGCCCACCGGAAGACCTGGACGCCCTGCACGTGCTCGACGGAGACCGACAGTCCGTCGGCCGGCGGACCGAGTGTGGCGACGGCGACCTCGTGTCCGTCATCGATGAGACTCGACGCGAGCTCGGCGGCGGAGCGCTCGGCTCCACCACCTCCCCGGGGTGAGTACAAGGAGTTGACGAGGAGCAGCCGCATCTAGCGCTCGACCGTCGAGATACACGGAGGCACGAACTCCGAGACCTGCGCGGGGACACCTCGTCCGCTCAGCAGGCTCTCGATCAGGACCATGTGCCTCCGCGCGTAGTCCTCGCTGCGGAGGCCTCGGCTTTTCAAGTGAGCGTGGGGGCAATGTCGTCCGACGACCGACGGCCCGGCGACGAGTGCCGCTCGAATCGAAGCGACCAGGGACGCCGCATCACCGACGTCGTAGTACTGAACGGCGTCTCCGAAGTAGTCGCGGAGTCCCCCGGTGTCGGCCACCACCACGGGGCGGCCGACCGACAGCGCCTCAAGGGCCACGGTGACGCCGCTTGCGTGCCGGTTGGACGAGAGCGGGACGACGACCACGTCACACCACGACAGATCGTCGAGGAACTCGTCGACGTCGATCGACGGTCTTACCGATGCATCCACCTCGTCGAGCGAGGCGCGGGCCACCCGACTGGAGCTGCGAACTCGGAGGTCGAGCGGCGTCCGTGCCGCAGCTCGAGCGAGCACGTCCCAGTCGCGGTCCTTGTCGTTCCCCGCGCTCAACACGCGCGGCCGCGCGTGGTCGGCGTGGTCCACCGCGACCGCGATGGGCGGGAGCGGCTGGATCCCGAAGGGGACGACGACGGCCGGCACGGACGGTACGACGTCACGACACACGACGACGTTCTCGTGGCTGTGCGTGGTCAGCACCAGTGCCCGGTTCATGAGGTGCCGGTATGCCAGTCGCTGCAGCGGGAGGAGATACGGCCAACGGTCCCAGAGCCACACCGCCTGGCAGAGGACCTTCCGGCGTCGGTCGCGGAACAACCGGAGGAGCACGAGGACGCCGATGAACTCGAACTCGGTGTGGGTGACGACGACGTCGCTGCGCCGCAGCTGCATACGGTTGGTCCAGAGGTGGGCAAGGTCGAAGCCGAGCACCTTGCGCAACGCCCGGTGAGCCGTCACCGCCCAGGGCTCCCGGGGCAGGTCGCGAGAGAAGGTGACCTCGTAGAACTCACGCAGCGTCTGGTACCCGTACGAGTCGGCACCCCTGACCTCACGAGCCTCCACCTTGCGCCGCCACGACTCCGGGCTGCGTCCCCAGTCGAGATGCACATGGACGTGACGTCGCACGCCCGTCCCCATCGCGCTCGCCGTAGGTGGATGAGCGCCGGAACTGTTCATGAGATGTGTTGCTCCTTCCGCCGCGTGTTCACGGCTCTGCGCACCGTGGCCGGGGCCGCGCCGAGGAGTCGGACGTCCGCCCGGGTCAGGCCGACGAAGCGGGAGGCGGGGACGCCGAGTTCTCGGCCCGCGAGGACGACGGAGACGACGCTGGCGAATAGGGTGGCCACTACGACGGCCGCAGCCGCCCCCACCGCCCCGAACTCGGGGACGAGCGCGAAGACGAGGGCGCCGTCCAAGACGAGGCTCGCCACGAGCGTCAGCGACCGGACGTGCGGTCGACCCGACGCCTCCAGCGCGGCTCCCGCGATGAGGCCCGGCACCGCAGCGCAGGCGCCGAGCAGGAGCAGGTTTGTGGGCCATAGGGCGCGCGCGAAGTCGCCACCAAACACGGGGACGAGCCACCAGGGTAGGGTCACCGCGACCCCGACGCACAGCAGGGCCGCTCCGGCGGAACAGATCCGGGACGCCTGGGTCAGCACCTTGGAGTCCATCGTGCGGCTGCTAGCGCCGAACAGCACGTCACGCAGCGCTTGCGTAACGATCCACGGGATATCGGAGATGGTCACTGCCACGACGAGCAGGCCGAGCTGCGTGGCGTCGGACAGCGGGATCAAGAAGATTTCGTTGATTCGCGCCATCAGCATAGTGGCGACCGAACCCATCCACACCGACGACCCGAAACGAAGCAGACCGCCGAGACGGGCGGGCGGGGCGTGGATCGGCACGCTGACCGATGCTCGCCTGCGCGCGCTCGGCCGGAGCCCCGGCAGGTAGGTCATCCCCCCGATCACCGGCGAAAGGCACACGGCGAGGACCGCCGTGAGCAGGTCGAGGCCTCCGGTGGCCGCGAGCCCCACAATTGTGACGGCGCGCACGAGCGTAGTCAGGGCCTTTTCGGCCGCGACCTCGTTCCATCGCTGCAGCCCAGCGGCGCGGCCCCGGAGGAGCCCGACGAGCAGCGCGGGCGTCACGAAGACTCCGCCGACGACGATGAGATCGGCGAGCAGGGGATCGGCGTCGGAAAGGTAGCCGCGGGCCGCCGCGATCCCGACCGTCGACGCCACGCCGATCACGACAGTGATCCCAACTACGGCCGCGACGACGGAGGAGGACAAGCGGCGGCCTTGGGCGACGTAGTACGTCACCGCCTGGGGAAGACCGAGGCTGCCGGCGGCGGACAGGACGAGGAGCGGGGCGGCGGCGGCCGCGGACTGCCCTCGCCCCGCCGCACCGAGGACGTTGGCGAGCACTGGAGCCGTGACGAGCCCAACGACCGGCACGAGAACGGAGGACGCCGACACGAGCAGCAGGGCGCGGTGGACCGATGTCACGGCTCGCTCTCCCCGCAGTCGGCCCCAGACGACGAATTGTGCTCGTGCCACGGCGAAGCGAATCGCACGAGCTGCTGAGCGCTCTTGTGAGCGGCTCGGCTGAGCGAGGCGTAGCCGACCGGGTCGTCCGCGAGTTCGCGGAGCGCCGTCGCCGCGTACTCGACGTCAGGATCGGCCCACTGACTGCGATGGCGGTAAACGCCGGCTCGGTCCCGCACGTCGACGAGGCGATAGGGAACGAGGATCCCGTCGTCCGGGCCCATGAAGTCGAGGTTGCCCGACCAGCCGGTCGCGACGGCCGGGGTGCCGTGCGCCATCGCCTCGAGGATCGGCAGCCCGAAGCCCTCCGCTCGATGCAACGACAGCAGGACGTCGGACTGCCGGAAGAGGGCACGCAGCTCGTCGAGCCCGAGCGTCTCGGTCAGGAACTCGATGTTCGAGGCCCCACCGACGGCGTTGACGAGCTCGCTGACCTCGGAGGGGCGACCAAGAAGCTTCACAATCAGACGGACGTCGGAGCGGTCGCCAAACGCTCGCCGGAACGCCGAAACCGCGCCAATCGGGTTCTTCCGGTCGAAGCTCGATCGGCTGTCCGCCATTGTCAGTACCGTGAAGATCGAGTCGGGATCGCGGGCGCGCCGGGGCTCGGGAGCCACGCGGTGCGGGACCACGTACACCGGGATATCGAAGAGCCGTCGGAGCGATGCCGCGGAGAACGTGCTCGGCGTCCATATCTCGGAGACGAGTCCCTGGTAGCGCTTCCAATCGCGCGGCGGATCGGGCAGCTCCCACGCCCAGTACCCGATCGGGTACACCGACAGAGGTGGGAGGGCGAGACCGTTGATCAGCCGGGCGCACTCGGGCGCGCCCGAGTGCAGGACCAGGTTGCTGCCCGCTCCCGTCGCGAGGCCGCCGTCGGCCGGACCGGCGCTTCCCGGAGAGGTCGGGACGCCCGCCCGTCCCATCGAGTCCACCTGGAGCTGCGCTCCGCGGGTCAGCCCGTTCGGTTTGGCGTAGAAAGCCTCGACCCGCCAGGTGGAGCCCCGCTCCTCGGTCCGGGCGCGACCCATGCGACGAGCGGCGACGGCGTGCTCGGCGGCGAGGACCGCCGCCACCGCTGGCGGGCGCAACAGGGCTTTCAGCTGACTGGTCATCTGAGCCCTAGCCTCGACCCGTCCGCGACGAACCGGCGCCGGGGAGACGACGACGGGGCCACGCCGCCGGGCGCGGGCTCGTCGGGCGCGGTGGCGTGCCGTCGCCACGCGCCCTGCGCGCACACTGCGAACAGGAACCACAAGATCGGTTCTGACACGTCCGGCCCCGAGACGGCCTTGCTGATCATAAGGGCGATCGCGGACCATACGGCCGGCTGGTAGCGAGCGTCCCGGAACGCGTACCCGAGCACCAGGACGAGGGCGACGACGAGGAGCAGCGCACCGAGCACTCCGACGTTGGAGAGCACCGTCGCCACGAACGAGGACGGGCGGTTTGACCCCAGGCCGGTCCCGATCCCCGACGAGTCGCCAAGAACACCAAAGGAGAACTGGTCGGCCGCCGATCGGTTCGCCGCCGAAGTGCTTCCCGACTTGTCGACGACGATTGCATCAACGAAATCGGACACGGCCGGCCCGGCGATCGCAGCGATCGGAAGCACTGCGACCATTCCCGCGGCTCCGAGATTGGAGATCCTCTGCCGCCCGACGATGACGACATAGGCCCCCCGGGCGAACACCACGAGAGCGACAAGGACACCTGTGACCACGGCACCGCCGGAATAGGAGAGAGCGGCGTTGGTGAACGACCAGATGGCGAACAGCAAGCAGATGTAGCGCAAGGGCCCGGTCGAGCGGGCAGTGGACACCGCGAAGAAGATGAAGGCGGCGACCGAGAAGGCACCGAGACCGGCCGGTTCGGAGAATAAGCCGCGCATGCGCTCCACGCCGTCGAAGGTCCCGGCGGTATATGTGACGTTCGAAGAGTTGTCGAACACCTGCGTCTGCACCGACTCCGGCAGGAGACCCTTGAGGGTGTTCAGCACCGTGCCGAGGCCGAACGCGAGGCCCGGGAGCCTGTACGCAGGATAGGGATGGAAGGCGATGACGGCGACGACGAGCACGGCGAGGACGAGGTAGCCGCTCTGCGCGACGTTGGAGATCGACGGTTCGAGCGACCCCGGTTGCTTGACGCCGAGATCGATCCCACGTCGAGGATCCAGCACCTTCAGACCTGCGAAAATGCGCGGACTCGTCATGGTGACAATCACGGCCCAGACGCCGAACGCGAGGAGCGGTCGGGCGCCGGGCAGCGTCGACAGGTCCGCGTGGTAGGCCCGCAGGAGCAAACCGCCGGATGTCGCGATGAGAAGGATCGCGACCAGGTGGTAGGGGATAACACTCTGGCCCGCGACCGTCACCGCACTGGTGGCGGCAAACGGCACCGCCGCCGCCAGCAGCAGCGGCAGCCGCTCCACGTCCGTGAACAGCGTGACTGCGGCAGCGAGCACGACGAGAGCTCCGACGATCGACACCTAGCCGTGTCCGTTCCACCGGCCGGCAATCTGCTCGGTCCCGGCGTCGAGATGCCGTCCGTTCGCAGAGCGCTGACCCACCGGCTGAGGCCGCGGCCGGGGCCGCGGGCGCCGATGGGCCTCGTCCGGCTTGGACCCGAGTGTCGGCCGACCGTCGTGCTCTTGCTCGAAGGGCGGCGCCTCGGACGGTGTGGCGTTCGGAAGGACCGGGGAGACCGGGACGCTCGCCTGCGAGGACGCGGCGTAGGAGTACGAGCCGAGACGCCGGCCGCTGCGATCCCCCCCGACCAGCACGACGCCACCGACCTTGCTCGACACGGAACGGAGCGCCTCTGCAGCTCGACGCGCTTCGACCGAGGACGTGCGGTTCGCGCGGCACACGAGCACCGAAGCATCGGTCGCCGGGGCAAGGGCCGCCGCGTCGCTGACAGGCAGCAGGGGCGGCGTGTCGATCAGGACGACGTCGTAGCGGGCACGGCTCTCCTCGATGACGCGGGCGTTCTGGGCGCTGGCCAGGAGTTCGCTCGGGTTCGGTGGAATCGTGCCGCTCGTGAGCACGTCCAGCTTGACGGCGGGCACGTTCTGCACCGCCTGGAACAGTCCGATCGCCCCGGCCAGGACGTTGGTCAGGCCCGCGGAATTATCGAGGACAAACCGCTCCGCGATCGCTGGGCGACGGAGGTCGGCGTCGATGAGCAGAACCCGGTGGCCCGCGGCGGCCAGTGCCAGGGCCAGATTTACCGCCGTCGTGGTCTTTCCCTCCGCGGGCAAGGCGCTGCAGACCGCAAGCACCTTGTGGTCCTTGTCCGCCTCGATGAACTGCAGATTCGTCCGCAGGCGGCGGAAGTCCTCGGCAGTCGCGGAGTTCGGTTCGTCGATGACGATCAACGGGCGCTTGGTGAGGTTCGACTCGACCGTGATCTGGCCCAGGTTCGGTGCGTCGACGATCTCGGCCAACTGCTCTGGCGCCCGCACGCTGTTGTCGGCGGCGTTGCGCGAGATAGCCGCGGCGACCCCGGTCGCGAGCCCAAGCAGGAACGCGATACCCAAGACCCGCTTCGGCCCGGCGGACGACTGGTCCTCGGGCACCGGGGCCGGCTCCACTGCCCGCACGGTCATCACCGGCGCGGTGACCGGGCCGGGCACCGTCGGGCGCTCAAGGCTGTCGACGGTGGCAGTCATGGCGTTCCCGACCGCGTTGGCGATCGCGGCTGCGGTCTCAGGAGACGCATCGGAGACGTTCACGACCATCACGACCGACCCGTCGGTAACCGTCGCGTCCATCTTGCCTCGCAACTCCGTCACGGTCAGTGGCAGTCGAGTGGCCGCTATGGCCGCCGTCAGCACGCGAGGGCTCGTAACCAATTCCTGATAGGACTTCACCCGGTCCTGCGCGAGCTGGGCTCCGGACAGCGACGCGGAGTCCGAGTTCCCGGCCGCGGGCGACGAGACGTACATCTGGAGGGCCGCCGTATATACGGGCGGGCGGAGCGCCAGGTAAGCCACTCCCAGGCCCATTGCAAGCACAACGACGGCGACGACCGTCAGCCAGCGTTCGCGTAGGACCCTGAGATGTTCTTGGGCGCTCATCACTCTCCATCCCCGACATTCATGTTCTCTACTGCCGCCCGTTCCCGACCGGGCCGCAGAGTCGTCAGCCCCGTGAGGCGGACGTAATCGCTGCTGCGGTCTCCTCCCATGTGAAGCGGTCGTGGTCTAGCCGCGAGGACGGCGCGCCGTCGAGCTCGCGCGCTAGGCCAGCGGCGATGTCGTGAACGCTCGACGGGTCGACGTACCGGGCCTGGTCGCCGCAGATCCAGCGGAAGACCGGTATTTCGGACACGAGCAACGCCGGGGCGCCTGCGGTCGCCGCCTCGACGATCGGGAGGCCGAAGCCCTCGTCGAGGCTGACGAGCAGGACGCACCGCGAGTGGCGGTAGAGCTGCCTCAGATGGTCGTCGGAGACGAACTCGGCGTCGATCACGCCGTCGGGCACCGTCAGCTCCTCGTGTCGGAAGATCGCGCTACCGCCTCCCACTAGCAACAGCGGTGTGCGCGAGCGAACGTCCGCGGCCAGCGAGCCGTACGCGCCGAGTAGACGGGGGAGGTTCTTCCTCGGGTCCCGGCTGCCGACCGCGAGTAGATACGAGCCAGCCGTAAGCTCACGCTCCCGCACCGCCTCGTCGTCAGGAAGGTCGTGTTTTGTCGAGTCGAACTCGGCACTAGGGGCGTTGGGCGCGACCGCCACGCGGTCGGTGCGATAGGCCGCGAGCTGCTGCGCCACCGGCTCGCTGACCGCGACAACCGTTCCAGCGCTGCGCAGCTGCAGGCGCAGCAGTGGGGCGTGTGTCCAGATGTAGCGCCGCGAGTACCACTCCGGATGGTTCAGCACGAACAGGTCGTGCACCACGAGGACGGTGCACCGACGCCAGACGGGCGCGCGCGAGGTCATAGACACGATGACGCGGTTGCCCGCGAGGATCGGCAGGACCAGCTGTACCCATATCCAGACCAGTAGCGTCGAGCGAGCAAACACCCCTTGCGGACGCAGTTCCTCCACCTCCGGGTCGACAAGTAGGCGGCTCGCCACCTCAGTGGCATAGCGCTGCTGGCCAGTGACCCGCTGGCCCCGAAAGGCGCCGTTAATGACGATGCGGCTCAACCTTGGCTCACCCACTCGGCGATCTCGCGCTGGAAGCGGGCGAGGGAGAATTCCTTGGCGTGTTCGCGACGGTGACTCTGCAGAGTCTGCATGGCTTCGTACGCGGCGCGACGGATGGCGTCGTCGTCGTCGAACGCGACCAATCCGCCTGTGAGACCTGGGATGACGCTTTCCGCGGCACCGCCCTCGACCTGGGCCAGCACCGGGGCACCCGCGGCCATGGCCTCCACGGGCATGATCCCGAAGTCCTCGACGGCCGGGAACACGTACAGCGCGGTCCGCTGGTACAGCGCGTACAGCATGGCGCGCGACGGTGCGTCGACGAAGATCACCGGGACGTTCGCGGTCGCCGCGGCGTCCTCGAGCACGCGGCGGTGTGGCCCGCGGCCGGCCAGCACGACGGGCTTGCTGAGAGCCTCGCCGGTGCGGATGACGTCCTCGAGTCGCTTGTAAGGGATGAAGCGCGAGGCACCGAGCACGAAGTCGCTCGGCAGGAGGTCGAGGAAGCGGCGCTCGCCGTCGGTGAGCTCGCTGCGCCAGTCGTCGACCGACTGGATCAGCTCGACGTCGACCGGGGGGTGGATGACCCGGGCGTCGACACCCCAGGTCCGGCGGATCCGCTCGCGGACGAAGTGGCTGTTCGCCGCGAACTCCGCGCCTTCACCGGCGCGACGGCGGTCGAGCGGACGCAGAGCGCGCGATGCGATGCGCGCGAGGAGGCCGTCGCCGCGCGCGTCGTGGGCGCGGGACCACACGTAGCGGGCCGGGGTGTGGACGTAGACGAAGCGCCGGAAGGTGGCCGGTGCACCGCGGAAGTGCGCGTGGTGGGCGAAGGCGTGGGAGCTGATGAGCGCCCACTCGTAGCCCTGGTCCTGCAGGGTGCGCCAGGCGACGGGCATGAGCGGCAGGGCGAGCGCCTTGCTCCTGCGGAACGGCGTGCGCGCCATCCACGACTCGTGGACGCGGCTGGCGTCGAAGCGTCCCGACGAGTCGTTCCACAGACAGTGGATGTCGGCGTCGGGGAACGAGGTGCTCATCGCCTCCAGCACGTTCTCCGATCCCCCGGCCTGGGCGATCCACTCGTGGACGAGCACGCCCCCCGTCCGCGGTGGCGCTACCTCATCCAGCCTCGGTCGCGCGTCCTCGGTCTCCAGCCGTGCAGTCACTCGAGTCCCCCACCCCTCCGGGAGTTGCCGTCACTATCTGTCCACCCCCACTTACGGACAGCACGGTCCTCCCAGGGCGACCAAGCTACATCGCCGGAGGAGTGGCATCGTCGTCCACCTGAGGGACTAGCGAGCTAGACCTTCTGGTCGAAGATCACGCCCTGTACGTGTTGTCGCCACCGTGTGGGTGTCAGCGCCCGCGGGCGAAGAACACCTCGCTGAAGGTCCGCAGGATGACCTTGGCGTCGAGCCAGAGCGACCAGTTCTCGATGTAGTAGTTGTCGAAGCGGGCGCGGTCGCTGATCGGGGTGTCCCCGCGAAGACCGCTCACCTGAGCCAGGCCCGTGAGGCCGGCGCGCACGCGGTGCCGGTGGTCGTAGCGATCGACCTCGGCGGAGAACTGGCTGACGAAGTGCGGTCGCTCGGGGCGAGGCCCGACCAGGGTCATGTCGCCACGCAGGATGCTCCAGAGCTGCGGGAGCTCGTCCAGCGAGGTGCGACGAAGCACCTTGCCAACCGGGCCGACCCGCTTGTCGTTCCCGATGTTCCACTGCGTGGCCGACTCGGAGGCGGTCGCCGGCTTCATCGAGCGGAACTTCAGGCAGGAGAACACCTGGCCGTGACGACCGACCCGGTCCTGGCGGAAGAGAAAGCCGGGCCCGCCCTCGAGGCGCACCGCGATCGCGCACACCGTCATGACGGGGGCGAGGACGAGGAGAGCGAGAGCGCTGACCACGACGTCGAAGGCGCGCTTGGCGGCCCAGGTCGGACCCTCGAGCGACGGGTTGCGGATGCGCATCACCGGGACCGACCCGATGTGGTCCACGATCCCGACCTGGGTGTGGAACTGCGGCAGCCGCGGGATGACCAGCAGGTCGCAGTCGAGGCACTCGGGACTGCGGACGATGTCGAGGAGCTCGGTCTCGGCCAGGTCGCCGTCGGCGACGAGCAGGACGTCGGCGCCGGTCGCGGGCACCAGGAGCTCGAGGTCGCGGACCCGCCCGAGGTGGCTGGTGACCCGACCGGCCTCGCAGTCCCGGCTGTCGTCGACGAAGCCGACCGGCACCAGCCCGTACTGCGGGTAGCGGGCGAGCAGGGTCGCCATCTCCGCGGCCCGCACTCCCCCGCCGACGATGATCGTGCGGTGCGCGACGACCCGACGCCGACGGGCGGTGAGGATGAGCATCGTCGTGGTCATGCGACCGACCAGGACGAGCGCGATCGTGACCAGGAGCGTCCCCAGGAAGGACGCGACCTCCGCCTGATTGTTGATCAGGGCGAAGAGGGTGGCAACCACCGCGCCGGCGGTGAGGAGGCGACCCATCAGGGTCGGGAGCTCGTCGAGAACGCTGAGGTGGAGGCGGGCGCGGTAGCGGCCGGCGCCGAACAGCAGGGCCATCGAGACGGCGGCCATGAGCAGGATGGCCTTGAAGTGGTTGCCGTTCCAGAGGAGCGGCAGGAGGAGCATCGCCGCGTCGACCGGCGGGACGATCATCCAGGCGGCCCACCCCTTCGCCGATCGGACTCCGAGCATCGGGCGGGACGTCAGGTAGACGTCGGGCTCGACCTCAGCCGCCTCGACGACCTCCGACATGGATCGATTCCGTTGGACAGGCGCCTCGGACACCTGCGCCGTCTCGAGCACGAGGCCGTCGGCCTCCCGCTCCTGCTGCTGCGTCACGCCAGTGACCCCCCATAGTCACAGACGGCCAGATCGTGACCTTCGAGCGCAGTGGTCTCCCACCCCGCCGCCCCGGTCCCGCGGCCGTCACCCCTTAGTGCGTCTTCACCTGGGGCATCGCCACGAACTGATCACGTCGTTACTAGGCCGCTTGTTCCGCTACGGCGTGTCGCCACGACACGCCGCGATCCCCTGACGCAAGGGCGATGCAGGTCACCCTTCCGTGTTCGTCACGGTCCGGACAATCGCTACGTTCTGTGTACGCACTAACAGCGCGCGGACGAATGGCTGCTCCGACTCGTCCCTGTGGGCCATCACCGAGGCAGGTGAGTGAGGTTCAAGCGGTCGTCGCCCACCGTCACCTACGGTCGGGCCAGACGAGGATCGCGGCCGCCGCGAACGCGGCGAGACTGAGCAGGTCCGCGGTAGTCAACCCATGTTGCGGGGTGACCACCAGCAGTACGGGCCCCTCGAGCCGCTGGTCGACGCGCAGCCATACGAGGCCGACGAGAATGAGGAGAACAGCAAGCAAGACGCGGCGAGTGCGGAGCATGGGTCTCGAACGTCCCGTCGTCGCGTGCCTTGCTTGCCACGTCGCTGACTCCATCGTCAGCGAGGAGTGGCCCAGTTCATCACCCGGTCCGTCTGCCGGCGCTCTCATGCGTCGCGACGAGCCCATGCCTCACGGCAAGAGCAGCCGCTTCCAGACGCGAGTGCACGCCGAGCTTGTAGAAGATCGACTGGATGTGGCTCCGCACCGTCATCACGGAAATGCCGAGTTCAATGACGATCCGGTCGGTGGGGGCCCCGTCGACCAGGAGGGAGAGACACTCCTGCTCGCGGACGGTCAAGGAGGCCGAGAGCCGCTCGATGACAGTAGGCGTGGCCGGGCGCGCTCGGTGGCTGTCCGAGTTCCGGCGACCGAACGACTTCCCCTCGCGCAGGAGGTGGAGAGCGCCCAGGAGGTCCTCGAGGCCGCCGGACACGTCGAGGAATCCCACGCGATTGTTCAGGCTGATGTCGACGGGTTCGTCGTCGGACTCCTCGCCGTCGATCACCACGACCTGGGCCGAGGGCACGAGGCGCGCGGCCCGATCCAGAAGCGCTCTCCGGTCACCGCAGCCCAGCCGTCCAGTCACGGTCACCATGGACCGCAGGTGGAGCACGACCACCCTCGGACGGTGACACTCGATCTCGGCGAACAGATCTTCGGCATTGCCGACCACGGCGACCACCGGATGTCCCTGTTCCTCGAGCGCCCTCCGTAAGAGATCTGCGTACAGGGCATGCCCGTCGCCCAACACGATTGCCATTGGTCCCCCTCCGGACTCTCCGGAACCGAACTTCGAGGACGCCTCACCCTGCTGGGACGCCCATCACACGACCGAGGACGGATCAGTAACACTCAGCGAGCCCCCGGCGCCCACCTTAAACCACTCGGCGGACATCACCTCTAGGCCGGAAGGGGCGATCACTGCGCCGACAGTGGCCGTTCTTACCCATCGAGATCGAGATCCCGCATTCGACGTACGTCCACTACGTCGCGGATTCGACGACGCCGGATGGGCAACCTCCTATCGTCCTAGGGACATCCGCCTCTCGAGGAGATTCGTGGCCACAGGATCCGCGCGAGGGAGACTCAGCGCGCTCGCCCTTCTCCTTTCGATCGGGGCGGGATGTGCTCCGTCGTGGCCACCGGCCCCGCATGCGCAGGCTGTCGCCGACGACGGACCGACGGCGGCTACCCGGTGGAACTGGGGCCCGCCCACGTGGTCCGACGAGTTCGCCGGGACGTCCCTCGACTCCGGCTGGAACGTCTACGACAGCCCCGGCAACGGCGGGAACGGCACGCGACGTCCGACGCAGGTGTCGGTGGCCGGCGGACTGCTGACCCAGACCGGAACGGCGGCGACGGTGACTGCCGGCATGCTGCTCGAGGGCCGGGACGCCCGGAACGGGCGTTGGGAGGTCCGGGCCCGGGCCGACCAGGATCCCTCGTCTCGCGGCAGGCCGTACCACGTGGTGGTGGCCCTGATCCCCGTCGGCGTCCCCTACAACTCAGGGGAGCGGGATGTCGACTTCCTCGAGGGCGACATCGGCCAGGGTTCGGCCTTCTTCTTCCTGCACCACCCCCCGAACAAGCAGGACTACGCCCAGATCCCGCTCGACATCGCGACCTGGCACACGTTCGCCGTCGAGATCACGCGGGGGCACGTGACGTGGTTCGTGGACGGCCGACCGGTGGTCACCGATCAGCGTCCGGAGGCGATCCCGAGCGTTCCGCTGGCGCTCAACATCCAGCTCGACGCCAACTCGGACCGGGGAATGCGCCCAGGACGACTCCAGATCGACTGGGCCCGGTACTACGCCCTTCCGAGTACCGAGGTGCCCGTTCCGTCGGCTCCGGCTCCCGTGACCGGGGACTACGACCCCTCGTCCTAGGCCCCGTAGCCCCAGTCGGTCGTCTCTAGGTCGCTGTGACCGCGCTGCCCGCCCGCTCTGCGACCCGTCCGGCCGCGAAGGCGATGTGGCGGCGTGCCTGCCCGAGTGGTGCGTTCACGGTGCCGAGCCACCGGTCGCTCGAGTGGGTCATCTCGTAGGGGACGAGGTTCGCGACCTCCCGGCAGAACCGCCGCTGCAGGTCGTACTCCCGTCGTCCCGCTCCCCCGGACACTGACCCGGGAGCGATGCGGAACGAGGCGAGCGTCTCCCGGAGCCCCAGCAGGTTCCCGTGCTCCGTGAGCTGGACCCACAGGTCGAGATCGGCCAGGAACTCGCGCCCGACCCGGAAACCTTCGGTCGCGTCGAAGGCGCTCCGCCGGAACATCACTCCGGCGGGCGCCCCGATCGGGTTCGCGCCAGCGCGGACGATTCGGCGGAGTACCGACGTCCTGTCGTGAACGCCTAGGAGCCCACGCAGGAATCGGGCGGGAGCGATGATGCGGTCCTCACAGTCCACGAGGTCCTGGCGATGGACGACGAAGGCCACGTCCGGCGCCGACGCCAGGGCCTCCGCCTGGACCTCCAGGCACCGCGGGTGGAGCAGGTCGTCGGCGCAGACCAACTTGACGAACGGGCCCCGGGACAGCGCGACCGCCCGGTTCCAGTTCTCGGTCAACGGCAGAGTGGTCCGGTTCCGCTCGATCCGGAGCCGCGGGTCGTCGAACGACGCGATGACGTCCGGAGTCCCGTCGTCACTGGCGTTGTCCAGGACCACCACCTCCATGTCCTGCGTGGTCTGCCCGAGGACGTGCTGGAGGGTGCGGGCGAGGAAACGTTCGCCCCGGTAGACAGGGATGCACACCGAGACCGTCGGTGTCGTGGCGCCGGACTGCGCGGGCCGCGGCTGCGGCAGCACAGCACGACGAGAACGGGCATACGCAGGTGCCACCAGCGGGCGTCGATGCACCGTCAGCATCTGGAGGCAGTCGACGTCCGCCGCGGTGAGGCCCGCGAACTCCGCCGCCCTGGGCACCGGGCCAAGGGCCTGCGAGTGGTCCTTCTCCTGGACGACGTCGAAGCCGGCCTCGGCGAACAGCGTCCGCCATTCGGGCCGCTGGATCCGGTTGACGTACTGCACGTCGGTGTCGAACCACCGGTTCCACGTGCGGTCGTCGTAGCGGTAGTAGTGCTTCGGCGAGGTCGTCGGGTCGAAGTAGTGGAAGTGATCGACGAGGTCGATGCGGTGCACGGCGAGCCCGCCCGGACGCAGGGCCCTCCTGGTGGTGGCAAGCAGGGACGGAAGTGCCTCGCGACGAACGTGTTCGAGCACGTCGGCGCTCACCACCAGCGCGAAACGCTCCTCGGGCAGATCGTCGAACCGTCCGGTCGGGTCGACGACGTACCGCATCCCGAGCAGGTCGTAGACCTCGTCGAACGATTCGCACCGCAGGATGTCCCCGAGCAGGGTCATCGCCGCGGCGCGACGGGAGGCCGACAGGGTGTCGTCCGCGGCGAGATGCCTCCCCAGTTGCGCAAGCCAGGTCTGGTACGTGCCGAACAAGCGGTTGTCGACGACGTCCACCATGGTGATCCGCACATCGTGGAACAGACGGAGAACCGTCGACTCCCAGTGGAGCCAGCCCGTCCCGAGCTCGAGGACCTCGTCGCCCGGCTGCAATGCGTCGAACCGGTCGACCTGCGCCAGCAGCGCGCGCGCCCGCTCGACGTAGCGCTCGTCGACCGACCGGCTGGTCCGGAGCCGTTCGAGGGCCACATTGCCGAGTGCCCGGTAGGCCCGTTGGGTGGCCGGGCTCATCGAGAACGCTTTCGAGGCGGCGACGACCGCTCCGTACTTCAGCATGTGTCTACTCGATTCGTGCTCGTGCCGCCGCGACGGGCGGAATCGGTCCGGACATCGAGACTTCCGTCTTCACACTGGCTCGACATCCCCCATCGGCGCAGCCGCCCTACGTCGGTTGCGGGAGCTCGGACAAGCCGGGGCTGCGCTCCGACCAGACGCCCGCCGGGGCCGGGATGACGGGAGCCGCCACGACGGGAACCGGGACCACGGGAGCCGGAGCGATCGGCACAGGTCTTGCCGGTTCGATGCGTCCGGGGACGTGCGCCGGCCGCCCCCACAACGCCGACCTCAGCCGTTGCACGGCCAGGCCGCTCAGTCCGCGGTCATGGGAGCCGACGACCGTCCGGAGCACCCGAGAGCCGTCCCGGAACGTGCGGAGGTTCGAGTCTCCGCACAAACGAGGCGATTCACAGCTGCCCACCTCCGTGACGCGCAGCCTCGCCCGGATGGCGGAGATCAGAAGTTGCGCCTCGACCTCGAAGCCGGGACAGCTCATGTCGAGCCTCGACAGGTGGCTCCGGTCGAAGGCGATGTAGCCGTAGCAGAGGTCGCTGAAGCCGGAGGCGTAGAGCCGGTTGAACAAGCCGAGCAGGGCGAGGTTGCCGGCTCGGCGGAGGATCGTGATGTCCGTCGAGCACCCACCATCGGCGAAGCGCGAGCCCTTGACGACGTCGTAGCCGCGGTCGAGCAGGTCGATGAATCTCGGTATTTCTGTGGGAGACATGCTGCCGTCCGCGTCGATCATGACGATGCGTTCGCCCCGAGCAGCCTCGAACCCGAGACGGAGTGCGTCGCCCTTGCCCCGACCCTCCTGGTGGACCACCCGGATGTCGGGACGGACGGCGCAGGCGACCTCGACCGTGCCGTCGGTCGACCGCCCGTCGACCAGGACGATCTCGTCGACGATGTCCGGCACCCGACGCAGCACCCAGGGCAGGTTGGGGGCCTCGTCGCGAGCGGGGATCACCAGCGATACGCGGGGTCCGGTCGTCTCGCCGTAGGAATCGATCACCCGACGAACCGTACGAAAGCCGACGGCTCGGGAGCCTCCCCCGCCTGCAGCAGGCCGTGTACTGCGGGCTCAGGGGACGGACTGTCCGGGGTCGTCCCCAGGGGCGCTCGTCCGGGCGTCGTAGCGGGCGGCCCGGCCGGGAGTCAGCCCAGCCTCCCGGGCCACGCGGACCGCCTCGAGCCTGCTGTGCACCGCGAGCTTGCGGAAAATCCGGTTCGTGTGGGTGCGCACCGTGTTCGGGGCCATCGCCAGGTGCTCGGCGATGAGCGCACTCGGCCAACCCTCGACGAGGCAGGCCAGCACCTCGAGCTCGCGCTGACTCAGGGCCGTCACCGGACCGGTGGGAGCAGGCTCGACCTCGAGCACGCGGCGGACGTCGCGGAGCAGGGCCCCCAGATGATCGGGCGGGTAGTGCGCGTGGCCCTGGCGGACCCCGCGGACGGCCTCGATCACGGCCGCGGTCCCTGCGTGCGGTGACAACCACGCTCCGAATCCCGCGCGGACGGCGGCCACCACGTCTCTCGCGTCGTCCTCGTCGGCCACGAGCACCTGACCGCAGTCCGGGAGTGCCTTGCCGAGCTGCTCCCCGACCCGAGGCCACGGCAATGCCAGACCTCGCGCCACGACCACGATCACATGCGGGCGACTTGCGCGGATCTGGGGGACGAAGTCCGGCTCGGACGTCCGTCGGGGCGGCAGAACGAAGAGGTCGGGCTCGCGGGCGAAGCACCGCTTGAGCGCCTCGACGAACAGGCGGTGGTCGGCCACCAGCGCGGTCCGGATCACCTCCATGACAGCGACCGTAGGGCGGCAACACCCTTGATCGCCTCCATCAGATCAGTGACCGTTTCGTCCCTTTCCGGGCCACCCTTGACTCACTGAGCGTAGCCGGGCGGCACGGGTGAACCATCGGCCGACCAGGAGGCACCCCGCGACCGTGCTCTGGCCGACGAGGGCGGCCATCCCCACGCCGGCCAGACCGAACGCCGGCATCGACGCCCACGCGGATGGGATGACGAGGAGGGCGGTGAGAAGTGGCACGCCGACCTGGAGAAGGCGTCGGTGGTGCACCCGCGCCAGCGCGATGCCGGCGGCGCCGACGATGTTGGGCACCGCCGAGAGGGCCGTGAGGGCGAGCAGCACGGTCCCAGTCCTGACGTAGTGCTCGCCGAACACCCGGAGGATCGGCGAAGCCCCGATCGCAAGCACGAGGGCCGCCGGGCCGACGACGGTCAGGGACTTCACGGCCATGTCGCGGGCCGCCCGCTCGGCCCGTTCGGGGACCGCGGCGGTGTGGGCGACGAGCGACTGCCCCATGCTCTGGGCGACGAGGTACAGGGCGAAGGCGACGGTCCAAACGACCCCGAAGGTCGCCGCGGCATCCGGTCCGAGTCGTGCCAGCACCAGGAGAGGCAGCCCGAAGTAGACGGCGCTGAGGAAGATCGTTCCGGTCCAGTCCGCCACGACGTAGCGTGCCAGGACCGGGCCGGCCACCCTTCCCGCGGCGTCGGTCGTCGCTCCATGGCTCAGGACGCGCCGGAGGTAGAGACTGACGACCACCACGGTGATGGCCGTGGCCACGGTCCACGACCCGGCGATCGTCGCCACGGTCCCGAGGGTCGAGGCAGCGAGGAGCAGGAAGACCTTGCCCACCGCGAAGGCGAGGTTCTCGAGCGGCACCACCGTCGCCCGTTTCGTCGCCGTGAGGACATAGTCCTGCATGACGAAGACCGTCCACACCGGGGTGGCCAGCACGAAGAGGACCAGCAAGGGCCGCTCCCCCAACGCAGCGACCAGCTCCGGGGCCCACCACGCCGCACCCAGCGCGAAGCCGAGTCCAGTGACCGTGCCGACGAGCACGCCGAGCGCGTAGCACGCGGCCACGAGGTGACCGGCTCCCCGACCCGCCTCGGGCACGAAGCGCAGCAGGGCACTACCGAGATTGAGCTGAGCGATCCCCGCCAGCATGGTGAGCGTGGACACGATGGTCGTGTTGACCCCGACGACCGCCGGTGGGAACAACCGGGCGGCCAGAACCCAGTAGCCCAGGCCCACCACCGACGAGAGGGCCGAGCTCAGCACCAGGGCGGCGCCGTCCCGATGCTGCGGCGCCCGCCAGCCGCGGAGGACGTCGACAGGGAGCCGGGACCGCAGCCGCACCGTCAGAGCGAGACCGTCGCTTCCGGCGTCTGGGTTGGTCGGGCGACACGCTGCGGTGGCGCGGGGGTGTTGCCGAGGAGGTGGTCCACGCCCTTCTCGGCGAGCATCATCGTCGGCGCATGGGTGGCGCTGTTCGGGCAGTACGGCATGGCCGAGGCGTCGATGACGCTCACGCCCTCCAGCCCGTGCACGCGCATCGTGGTCGGGTCCACCACCGACCCGGGACCGACGCCCATCCGGCACGTGGAGGTCGGATGCATGTCGGTCTCTCCGGTCCGGGTGACCCAGTCGACCACCTCCCGGTCGCTCGCCACCGCGGGGCCGGGCCAGGCCTCTCCGGCATCGAACTCCCGGAACGCCGGCTGGGCGAGGATCTCGCGGGCGATCCGGAGCGCGTCGATCCAGAACCGCCGATCGGGCTCGGTCTCCAGGAAGTTGAACAGCAGTTCCGGGGAGCGGCGGGCGTCGGCGGATCGGATGCGGACGGATCCGCGCGACTCGGCCCGCATGCTCGCCATGATCAGTTGGTAACCGTGTTCGGGGGCTCCCTCGTGGAACTGCATCGCGACGGGCGCGAAACCGAGCATGAGATCGGGGTAGTCGACCTCGGGCCTCGTCCGGACGAACCCACCGCCCTCGAAGATGTTCGTCGTGGCCGGACCGCGACCGGCCAACCAGGCGAGCCCGATCCCGGGCCAGTTCCGCTTCCGTCGCATCCCGCCCATCGAGACGGGCGACGAGCATGCGTGCTGCACCTTCGCCACGAGGTGGTCCTGGAGGTGTTCGCCGACGGCCGGCAGCTCGTGCATCACCCGGACCCCAGCGCCTTCGAGGGTCGCCGGGGCACCGATCCCGGAGAGTTGGAGGAGCTGCGGTGAGTTGAAAGCGCCTCCGGCGAGGACGACCTCGCCGCACCTCGCCTCCTCGGCCCGCCCCCGACGGTCGGAGTAGCGCACCCCGACGACGCGCCCGGACTCCACGATCAGGCCGGTCACGAGGGCCCCGGTGCGCACCTCGAGATTCGGGCGGCGGAGCACGGGGTGCAGGAAGGCCCGGGCCGCCGACATCCGACGGCCGTGGGCGATGGTCCGCTCCCAGGGGCCGAAGCCCTCGGGGTCGACGCCGTTGAAGCCGGGCACGACACGGTGGCCGGCGGTCTCGGCTGCCCCGAAGAGAGCACGGAAGAGCGGGTGGTCGACCGGCCCGCGTTCGAGCTGCTGCGGCCCGGTTGCGCCGCGCAGGTCGTCGCGCAGCGAGGGATCGCTGGTCTCCAGGCTCCTGAAGTACGGCAGGCAGTGCTCGTAGTCCCAGCCCGCCATGCCCTCGTCGGCGCCCCACCGGTCGTAGTCCAACGGGTGCCCCCGTTGGAAGACCATGCCGTTGATGCTGCTCGAACCACCCAGGAGCTTGCCGCGGGGATGCCGCATGCGGCGCCCCGCCATGTGGGGCTCCGGCGCCGACTCGTAGCGCCAGTCGTGGAACCGGCTGCCCACCGGGAAGGCGAGGGCAGCCGGGACGTGGACCGCAAGGTCCCACCGGCGATCCGGACGTCCCGCCTCGAGGACGAGGACCCGTCGAGCGGGATCGGCGCTCAGGCGGTTCGCCACCACCGAGCCCGCAGAACCCGAACCGACCACCACGAAGTCGTGGGTCTCCACCGTCGTCCCCTCACTGTTGCGTGTCCCGGATCGTCGGTGCCTCGTCGCCCGGGAGGAACCTGCAGACGACGTAGACGCCCGCACCGTCTGAGGGACGTTCCGGGTCAGACGAGGGTCTGGACCACGACCACCACCAGGCCCACCAGCAGGACGAGGGCGGCGACGCCGGCGAGCACGTCGAGGATCCGCACCGCCTGCGCCCGGCGGGGACCACGCCGGACGATCGGTGGCGCGCTCTCCGTAGCGACGGCGCGTGCAGCCAGGACCATGAGGAACACCGCGAATGCGCCAGCAGCGACGCCGGCTGCGACGGTCACGGAACCACCCTCACCAGCAGCGCGGAGACGTCGCCGGGTCCACCCGGGCCGTCGATCTGCCAGGCGAGCCGATAGGCACCACTCGCCGTCAGGAAGCGGACGGCGTCTCGCGTCCACCCGGGCGGCCGGTTCTCCAGCGCCACGCCACCGGCGTCCATGTTCGGCATGACGAGGATGCGGTCGGGACGTTCGAGGTCGACACAGCGCCGGAGATCGTCCGCGAGCTCGGAACATCCCCTCGCCGAGTTGACCTGGGTGAGTTCGCCGACCCGGGCGACCGAGAGCGGCGCGCCCCGGGAGAGCGGCAGGAGCTTGGCCCCGGGAGGCGTCTCGGCGATCACCGCGCGGGTGATCGCGACGTCTCTCGGCGTCACCTGCAGGTAGGAGTCGTTCCCTCCGCGAAGCACCACCAGGAGGAGGAACGTCGCGATCATGGCGACCACGCTGAGACCGGCCGCCGGCCGCCGCCGCCATCGCGTTCCGACGGTCCGGATCGCCTCGGCCCCGAGGACCGCCAGAACGGGCAGCCCGTAGAGCATCACCCGGAGGAGGACCTCACCGCCGTAGCTCTGCGCGGCGACGAGGACGACCGGGACGAGGGCCACGAGCAGCAGGACGACCTCGCGGTCGCGGCGCCACCGGATCCAGGCCCCCATCAGAGCCAGCAGCCACGTCGCGAGTGCCGTAACAATCCGCGCGGCCTTGACCACGAGCTGCCCCGGATCGCCGACGAGCCGACCGAGCAGTGAACTCGACAGCGCTCCCTGGACGTCCCCGAGATCCCCGGTGATCAGCTGCAACTGGGCCAGCCAGACCTCGCGGGCCCCGATCACCACCCAGGTGAGCTCCGCCGCGATGAGGACCAGGACCAGCCAACGCCCCCAGAACCGGCCGGCGAGTGCGAGCACCAGCAGTTGGCCGCCGAGGGCGAACGGCGTCAGTTGGTGATCCACGACGACCGCGAGCAGGCACAGCCCACAGGCAAGCCAGGAGAGCAGTACCTGCGACCCGGGGACGTCCGGTCGCCGGACCGGGGTCAGCGCTGCCACGAGCATCCGGCGGACGGGCCCGCTCGGCGATGCTCCGGGGTCCGGCAGCGGCCACCCCTCGTCCTCCGGTCGGACCCGGCGGGTCGCCAGCGGGCCGACGACCAGCGCCAGTACCGCAAGCACGAACACGATCGCCGTCGCCTGGGGCGAGAAGTAGTCCTGCTCGATCCAGTTCGCGCCGCAGAACAGCCACACGGCCACCCAGGGCCCGCGTCCTGCTCCGAGGAGTGGCCGAGCGATGGCGAACACTCCCACGGCCCAGACGACTACGATCACCGGAGGCGTCCAGCGCAGGACCACGTCGAGGGACGCCCCTCCCCCCGCCTCGGTGATCCAGGCCCACTGGGCGAAGAAGCCTGCCCAGCTGAACCGGGCGTCGACGTCCGCGGGGACACGGCCGGTGCGGGCGATGACCTCCACGAATCCGGAATGCAGCCACGCGGTCGGGATGCGGGCGCCGGTCTCCACTACGGAGGGCATTCCGGTGGAGCAGAGGATCAACGTCCCGGTGGCGAAGCCGAGCACCCGTGGACGGGCCCGTCCGGCGAATTCGGCCGCACAGGCGAGAACCGCGAGAAGAACGGCCCCCCAGCCCCACCCCGACAGCACCCCGGCGAGCCCCAGGCCGCCCATCGCCGTGACGTCGGTGCTGCTTGCGGCCAGAGGCAGGCAGACGAGTGCAGCGACGGCCAGTGCGGCGGACACCGGTGCCCGCCATCTCGTCCTCGGCCCAGACGCCGGTTGCAGGGCGTCCTCGACGTCGCTGGCCCGTACCTCGAGGGTCGTCATCCCGGAACCGCAGAGGAGCGTGCAGATCGTCCTAGTCGGGACGCGACCTCTCGCCGTCGACGCGCCCCGGGTGCGCGCAGGGCCCCCACCACCCGGTCGACCCGGGTCACCCCGTCGATGAGACCGAACTCCCTCGTGGAGGAGCGTTGCAGGGAGAAGAACCGGTCAGCCGTATCGGCATCCGGCGGGGATGCGCCGAGCCGGACCGCGGCGAGGGGGTCGGGAAGCCCGAGCATCGGACCGTGCTCGGTCATCCGGACATAGAGATCGAGATCGGCGACGAAGCGCTCGCGCCGGAACCCACCGATTGCGTCGAAGACGGACCGCCGGAGGAGGACTCCGGACGTCGATCCGACGGGATTGGCGCCACTGCGCACCACCCGGCGGGCGACGTGGCGCCGCTCCTGGACCCCGAGCAGCCCCCGGAGGAAGCGGGCGGGAGCGATCGTCCGTCCGAGTCGGTCGATCAGGTGCTGGCGGTGGGCGACGAAGGCCGCGGCCGGCTCGGCCTGCAGGAGCGATACCTGGACGGCGAGGCAGTGCGGGTGGAGGAGGTCGCCCGGCTGCAGGAACTTGACGAGAGGCGCGCTCGACGCGCCGACCGATCGGTTCCAGATGGTGGTGACCGGCAGTGTCTCCTCGATGTGCTGCACCCGTACCCGGTCGTCGTCGAGATCGGCCGTGACCGCGGCGCCCGGGGCAGCCAGCACGACCACCTCGATGTCCGTGAAGGCCTGCATCAGGACGCTTCGGACGGTCTTCGCCAGATCCTGCGCGCCCTGGAGTACTGGGACGCAGACCGAGACCGTCGGGGTCACCGGACCGCCACGGCGTGCCGCACGAGCAGGGGCAGACACACGAGCGCGACCAGATACAGAGCCAGGACCGGGTGGAACTCCTGTGCCACCACCATCGCCTGACCCCCGAGCACCCCCACCGCGCAGCCGACGGCCAGCGCGATCGTCCAGACCAGCGCCACCGGCGCTCCGCGGAGGAATCCGGCAACCGCCCAACCGGGCCCGAGCACCAGGAAGAGCACTGTCACCGCAAGGCGCGTTGGCCCCTCCGCCCCGACGAAGGCCGACACGGAGGCAGCGGCACCGAGTACGAGCAGGGCGAGCGCCATGGCGCGCCGTAGTCCGACCTGCGCCGTCCACCCCGCCGACGCCACCGAGGTGACCAGCCCGACGAAGTAGGCCAGAGCCGTGACGAGGACGGCCAGCGGCAGCGCCACCGCGGCACCGAGGGCCCGGCGGCGCGAGCCACCGCCGCGCACCGCGATCGTGAACTCCCGCCATACCGCTCTCGGGATGGCCGACACCACGTAGGAGCGCTCCGTGGCGAGCCCGTCTCCATCGCCGACCAGCCGTGAGAGCGTCGCCTTCGAGCGGCCCTCACCCCAGCACCGCCGGACCAGGTATCGCCATCGGGTGCGGGCGGGAGTGACGCGGTGGTCCACCACGGCGGCCGGGGTCAGCACCACCCGGGCACCTGCGTCCGCCTGTCGGAGCCGGATACACAGGTCGGTCTCCTCGCAGCCGGAGGGGGCCGTGCCACGTCGCCCCAGACGCTCGGTGAAGCCGCCGAGGGCGAGCGCCGACGAACGACGGAGGGCCATCGAACAACCCATCACGTTGCGGACGTCGCGATCCTCCTCGTCCCGGACGTAGCTGCACCCGACGACCCAGAGGAGCTCGAGCGGGAGGCAGGCCGGTGCGCCGGAGTCGTCGGGCCATTGCGGTTCTGCGGCCCCTCCGACCGCCACGACCGCGGCGTCGTCGAACGGCGCGAGGATCGCCTCGAGCCAGCCGGGCCTGGCGACGGCGTCGTCGTCGAGGAAGGCGACGACATCTCCCGTCGCCGAGGCCAGGCCGGTGTTCCGCGCCCCGGAAAGCCCCCGTGGGCGATCACTCTCGACCACCGATACGAGGAGGGGCCCAGGCCACTGTTCCGTCGCCCGTCGAGCGAGGTCCGGGTTGTGGTCGACGACCACCAGGATCTCGTCGGGCCCGCGGCTCTGGCCGGCCAGCGAGTCCACGGCACGGACGATGTCGTCCCACCTGTCCTCGGTGTAGGCGCACACCACCACGGACGTCGTGATCACGGCCCGGAACCCTCCGCCTCCCCGACGTCGCTCTGGAGGTGTCGAATGTCGTCGAGAGCGCGGCGGACCTCATCCCCCACGGGGCGTCGAGCAGTACGCCGTCTGCGCGAGTCCCCGGCGGGGCGCACGTTCCTATGGTGGGAGCCGCGATCGAGGTCCGGGGGATGCCGTGCCGTGGACGTGGGTGCTCGTCGCCGTCGTCTGGTTGACGCTCTCACTCCTCGTGGCCGCCGTGCTCGCGGCCGCGGTGAGGGCGAACTGGCGGACGACGCAACACCGGCTCGACGCCGCTGCGCGAGCCACGGACGCCGGTCCCGTGACCTCGGCACCGCCACATGCTCCCGGAGCCCTCGATCCGAACGCAGGATCGATGATCTGTCCCGGATGCGGCGCGGGTCGAAGCGGCAACTCGCCAATCCGGCCCCTGCCACGTGGCGCTGGAGGGAGCTGCACCTCCTGCGTCGGGCGCGACCCTGTGACACCTGATTCCTGACTCGACGAGAGCATCGGGGTCGGGACAGCGCGAAACGGGCGCGCGTGCTCTACCCCCGCTTCCTGCCAGGGCCGGCACAACCCGGAACGGCGCCGCTCCCGATGCGCGCCCACCTGGCTCCACGTCAGCCGGGCCGCGCGGTGGCAAAGGCAGTTCTCAAGAGTCCCGCAACGTCTGCCGAAGATAAGCGACGGTCACGACGCGGGTATTCGCCGACCAGCATCGGCAAACGGTCAGAGTCGGCCGGGTCGCCTCGGCTGCAGGGAGGTCGTAGCCGCGCGCCACAGCAACGGCGTCGTCCCAGGCGTCGTCGAGCCAGTAATCGCCGTGCTTGCGGAGCGGGAGGAGCGGTTTGACCTGGAGTTCCTGGTCGGGGACCGGCGGATCAGCGAGTCTCCAGTCGGGTCCGAATTCCCGACGACCGGGACGGCTCTCACCCGCGCCAGCTCCGCCTATCCAATCGGCCCGCGATACCTCACAGGCGTCGAATGTGTGGCGCCAGCTCAGCACCGGACCGGCAACGTGATCGGTATCCCGGTACAGATTGACCCACCGGGCGCCGAGATCGTGATGCAGCCCCTTAATGACGTCGAAATTGACGTACCCGGGAAAGGAGCGGGCGAACAGGACCTGCAACTGGGACCCGAAGGTGACGAGTCCGAGACGACGTCGATCCGGACAGTCGCGCGGCATCGACGCGAGCAGACGGACGAGGGTCGCTAAAGAGATCAGGCTCCCTTGGCTGTGGCCACACAGGACCACCGGCCCGCGCGACGATTCGAGATGGTGTTCCACCCGATCGGTCAGGCGCCGGATCGTGCCTCGGGCGTAAGGGGGCGGCACGAAGGGGTGCGACGACCTGGGCCAGAAGGCGATGACGTCCCAGATGACGTTGAGCCCGCGGCGGGTCGTCGTGTTCCGCGCCGCCGACCGCCCCAGCAGAGCGAGACGCACCGCGACGAGGCCGAGCAGGGCGGTGCCCGCCTCCATGAGCAGGGGCTCGATCCCTGCGCCGGCCGTGGACGCATAGGTCAGGAGTGTCGGTGGGGGTGCCCATCCGAAAAGGTCGCTGAGCTCCCCCCAAGCGGCGAAGACACTGAGGAGGCACCCGACGGCGGTCGCCGACGCGAGAAGGCCGACCAGATGGTTCTTCAGACGTGCCACGCCGATCGCTCGAGCTACGCGTGTCAGCCAGGAGGCCGGGAGCGGAGCACCGTACGCCTCGAAGGGCTCGGCTGCCTGGGCGCGTCGCCGACGAGGGGAGGCGACCGGCAGCCAGAACAAGACCACCAGGCCCACCAGGATGAGCAGGCACGTCATGACGCCCCACGCGTAGACCGCTCGGCTGAGCATGCCGGGGGCCACGACCCGGTAGTCCTCCGGAACCGACGGCTGCGCCTCCAGCGCCTTGGCCGCAGCGGTGCCCAGAGCACCGGCGTAGCCGACGGCGACAAAGATGGCCAGTCCGGATACGAGCGTGGCGGCCATACCCCCGGCGAAGGGCCGGAAGCGATCGGGCGACTCTCGGTGCCTCTCGCTCCATGCCACCACGGCATTGCTGATGAGCAGGACGATCCAACTGGTGCAACACCACACCATCACGGCGAAACAGGCGGGCTCGGCGTCAGGCAGTGACTCAGCGACGTTCCCCGGGGCTAGCGAACCAGGGCCGGTCAGCACGAGGAACAGGGTGAAAAGCAACGGTATCGAGCTCAGCAGGCTTGCAGCGTAGAAGGCTACCCCCGACCAGGACTGTATCCATGCGAACCTGCCCCACGGCCGGTCCCCGAGAACTATCGTGACAGCGGCGAGCAACCCCAGCGACACGAGCGCTACGAGCCGCGTGACGTGGAGTTCCCTGGTCGGAGGGCCGAGCGGTGCTGCGAGAACAGCGACCGTGAGAAGGCCGGCCGCCAGATGGACCGACCGGAGGACGGGTGCGTCCGGGTCGCCTTGGAGGAACTCGGGCGTCGTGAAGCGCGATGGCCCGTCGGACCTGAACGCTTGGCTCGGTTCACAGACGTCGTGACGATTCCGGGCCAGCCCGAAGCAGCCGAGGACGAACACGGCGCTTCCGGCTATCGCCAGGAGAGACACCCAGGTGGTCGGGCCTCCGGGCTTCTGCCACGCCCAGAGATCGAGGAGGATTACCGACACCGATACCGTGAGCAGGACGGTGAGCCCGAGGCCCAGAAGTCGGAGCGCAGCGCGCGCCACGGCCCGACCGCCTCGGGCGGCCCTTGCATCTCCTAATTTCGACCCGGTCATCGGCAACATGAAACCCGCAGCGTTCACGATCCCGAAGGGCGCGAGCAGGAACCAGAAAGCGCTGGCGGCCGAGCCTGATGTGGCCCGGCCCCAGTGGAAGGCCTCGATCTCCTCGCCGTGGTCGCCGCGAAGTAACGCGCCCCGGTTGTCGATTCCGCGGAAGAAACGCCCGTCCTGATCGCCGGCGACCTGCTCGACGCGGGCCGCCGCGAGCATCGATTCGGGTGGTGTGCCACTCACACCGTGCACTCGAAGCTCGACCCACGGAACGGCTGCGTTCTCGACCGACATCGCGCCCCCCCAGTATGTGCCACTGAAGGTGATCGGAGAGCCCAAACAGTGCAAGGCCATACACTCATTCGTCCGATTCGAACCACTCACTCGTACGCAGTGGCGTTCGCTCGGTGTGCACGTCTCCTCACGGGGAGCGGCGGGAAACCCGAAGCCCGAGGGGCAGCGCGGCGTTGCCGTCATCAACCGCCGCTCGCAGGGCCCGCGCGGCAGTGACCCACGGGACCCACCCCGACCGCTCGGCGAAGGCGACCGCCTCGCCGAATCGCTGCCGCGCCGTGGCCTCGTCGCCCCGGGTCCAGGCGCTGAGCCCGAACCACAGGGCCTCCGGCCCCACGATCGCACCCCCGAACCCGACGAGCACCGCCCCTCCTGGCTCCGAGGGAAAGGCGGCGAGAGCGGAGGCTGCCACCTTCGCGTCGCCCAGCCCGAATGCGGCACCGATGGCCATCGCGGCTGCTGTGCGCTTGAACCACATCGACGGGTTGGCCGCCCGCCGCGAGTATTCGGCGAGGTGTTCGCGGGCGAGGTCGTCGTGCCCGGCGCTCATCTCGGCCAGCGCCGTCGCTGCCGCCCATGCCGCGGTGTTGGCGGCACGGGCGGAGGCGGCGGCCGTCAGCGGCCCGAGCTCGGCGACGGTGCCGGCCAGCAGCCTCGACGCGAAGAGATGGGCCCCCACCGCGATCTGGGCCGACGGCAGACCGAGCTCGGCGCCTCGGGCGGCGGCCCGCTGGGCCGTGGACTCGGCGTCGGGATGACCCTCGGCCTGGAGCATGGCCGCCTCGATCACCCCCGCCGCCCACATGGAACGAGGGCGGAACCAGCGCGCCGCGGCCCGCTCGAGCTCGAGCCGGAGCTTCCCCGCGCGCTCGGTGCGCCCGTTCGCGAGTTCGGCCGACATCAGCAGTTCCAGGGCGTCGATCTGCAGGATCGGGTCCTCGGTCGCCAGCGCCAGGGCGTGCGCGTCGACCGCGAGCTCGAGCCGCTCCGTCGCGGGAGCCGTCGTGTCGGACACCTGCCGCGCCTCGAGGGCCCGCACGCGGGCGACCGCCGCCGGGTCCTCGGCGAGGACCGCCGGCGCGACCGCCCGGGCCTCCGCCATCAGCTCCGGCACCGTGGGCCCGGCGCTCGCGCCCACCTCACGGATGTAGGCCGCGAGCAGCTCGAGCCGTTGCCGGGGCGATAGCGGTCGGTCGAGCAGGCGTCGGAGCCGGTCCGCGCGGCGAGGGTCCCCGTCGATGGCGAGTCCGAGCGGCTCATCCCCCACCGCGGCCCGCAGGGCGAGCTCGTCCTCTCCTGCGGCGAGCGCCATGTCGACAGCGGCGTCCAGCTCGTCGTCAGGATCGCGGGGGTCCCGGTCGTCACGACGCATCCCGGCCAGAGCGCCGAGACACAGGGCTCGGTGTACGACGAGCGCCGGAACCAGGTCCGGCGATGCCGCCTCGGCCGCGTCGAACAGGACCAGCGCCTCGGCCAGCGCCCGCCGCCGGTACGACTCGACGCCGGCCCGCACCCGCGCGTCGGCCACCCGGTCCGCCTCGAGGACCGCCACGGCTCCCTCGCAGTGGCGGAGTTCGACGAAGGCGTCGTCGATGCCCCCGGTCTCGAGCCGCGCCCGGTGCAGGTGGGCGGCCCGGACAGCGGGGACCCGGGCGCGCAAGGCATCGGCGTCGAGCTCGTGGCGCAGCACGAAGCGGTCGGTCTCGGGTGCGACGAAGCCGCCGCGAGCGGCCGGGTCGAGATCGTCGGCGAGCTGGAGGGGACGGCGGCCGAGGACGTCGGCGAGCGCGGTCAGGGAGAGCGGGGCGAGCACGGCCAGGGCCTCGAGCGCGGAGCGCGTCGGCTCGGGCAGCCGCTCGACCTGGTGGGCGATCAGGGCGAGGACCTGCGGCGGGACCGTGCCGATCGCGCTGCGGGCATCGTCGAGCGATCGGGCCGGCCGGAGCACGTCGAGCAGGGCGGCGACGTGCAGGGCATGCCCGTGCGTGCGGGCCTGCACCAGCCCGACGAACTCGTCGTCCGGGTGGAGGTGCGCGAGGCGCGAGCGGGTCAGCGAGGCGACCGCATGTGCCGGGAGCGGGCCGAGCGACGGCATCTCGACGCCGTCGGCGCGTGCGAGGTCGGCGCTGACGGCGTGCCATTCGGGATGGGCGACCGCGTCGGGCACCCGGGCGGCGACGACGAGCACCGCCCCCGGCGGGAGGCCGCGGCGGGCGAGGCCCCGGAGGACGTCGAGCGAGGCGGAGTCCGCGTGGTGGGCGTCGTCGAGCGTGATCAGCACCGGACCGTCGGCAGCGACCTTCCCCAGGCCCTCGTGCAGCCACGGGCCGAGGGAACGGTCGGGCCGGCCACTCAGTCCGAGGTCGCCCGCCACCTCGTGCCAGGGCTCCGCCGGGGCACCGCCCGGCCCCCAGGCCGAGGACGCGGTCGTCGTGCCGGCCTGGTGTGCGGCGTCGGTGAGCGCCCGCAGGACAGCGGTCTTCCCCGTTCCGGCCGGCGCCTCGAGGATCACGGCGCGGCCGTCGTCGTGCAGGTGCTCGAGGACCGTGGCGACGAGTTCCTCCCGCCCGACGATCGCGGGGGCCTCGGGGCGACGGGGCGGGCGACGACGGGCGAGCGAGGCGTAGAGCTCGCGCAGCTCCTCACCCGGTTCGGCCCCGAGGTCGTCGCGCAGCCGGCGGCGGACGTCGAGGAAGTGCTCGACCGCGTCGCGCGGGCGGCCCGCGTCGCTCAGGGCGCGGACGAACAGGGCGGCGAGGCGTTCGTCGAGCCGGTCGGCGTCCGCGAGGAGGTCGACGACCGCCTCCGGCCGACCGGCGTCGACGAGCAGCGTCGCGTGGCGCTCGACGAGGGTGCGGTGGCGCTCCTCGGCGTGGGTGCGGGCTACTGCGAGGCGCGGTGAGTCGAGACCGGGGAGGACCGGCTCCCGCCAGAGAGCGGCGGCCTCGTCGTACCGGGCGAGGTCGGTGCCCCTCAATGCCTCGTCGGCGGCGTCGAGGAAGGCGAGGAGGTCGACGTCGCGGCGGTCGACGTTCAGCGTGTACAGCCCGCCCGAGGCGGTGATCAGCGACTTGTCGCCCAGCCATGTACGGACGCGGTGCACGGCGACCTGCAGGGTGGGACGAGGGTTGTCCGGGAGTTCCTCGCCCCAGACTTCGTCGATGAGCAGGTCGGGCTCCACCCCATCGCCCGCCCGGAGGGCGAGAAGCGCGAGCAGGGCGCGGGACTGCGAGCTGCCGGTCTGCTCGACCTCGCCCTCGCGGACGACGGCGACGTCCCCGAGCAGGCGAACGCCCACGTTCCCCATCGCAGCTCCCCCAGTGCGACTCACCCGATCCGGTGACGCGGAGAGAGTAGCCGTTGCGCGCGATTTGTCGGCATCCGCACGAAACAGGATCGATGAGCTACCCCGACGATCGCTGCGCGAGCGCACGGCGCCGGCCGTTGGTGCGGGCCCAGCCTGCGCAGCGCTCAGCCGCAGAGCACGCCCGCGCGTTACCCGGGCTCGATCGCGGTTCCGACGTCTTCACGTTCTGGCGCCTCATAGCCGGAGAAGCGCTCGGGAGGCTTGCTAGCGGTCCCCTTGAGCTGCACTAGCGAGCCATCGAGATCACGCACCCAGCCCCGGCCAGTAGCGTCGGCGAAGACCAGATCAATCCAGATCGGGACCTTCTCGTCGTAGTTGGCTAGCACTATGTCGTTCAACCACTCGTTGATGCGACGGCGAGTGTGTTCCTCGCCCGTCGGGTAGATGCGCCGCATCTGCCGATAACCCATGTCCACACCGTTCAGGTAAGCGTGCACTCGGATCCGGTAGACGGGCACGTCGGAAGCGTTGCGATACTTCAGCGACCACTCTCCAGCCTCTGATTTGTCCAGCCAGTGTGCAACCTTTGAAGCCTGACTCTCTGTTTGAGCCCGACGCTCTTCACGTCGCCGGCGGCTTTCGATCCACAGGAGAGAGGTTGTTCCAGCGAACGCAAGACTGGTCGCTATCGCTTCGATCCACCCTGGAACGTCACCAAAATCCAGCAGCATGCATTCCCCCGTCATTCACAGAAGGTTGCCTAGGGTACAGATCCTATCCGCGGCCTCGTGATGACCGTCGCGTCGGCACCATGGCTCAGGGGGCATACGTCGGCGGGGCCCGACGTCGGTGAGAGAGAGCGAACACGGGCAAACTGGCAGAAGCCGCACTGAGACGGGCCCACATCTCCATGGCGACGCAGAACTCGTCGGGTTTCCTGGTGGTCAGCTCCAGCCCGTCGTACGAGGAGTTCATCGGTGGAGGCGATCCGAAGTCGGACAGTGGCCTGCCGCATCACGGATGCCTCGGGGCCGTCGTCTCGTAGCAGCAGGTGTCGGGGCAGAGCGCGAACGCGAACTGTCTCGGCTACTGACGACCCGGACGCGCGCGACGACCACGAAGGGTCGCCATCGGGAAGCGTGTCGGCAAGACTCGGTTGATCGGTTGCTCGATGAGTTCGAACACGCGACTCGTCAGCTACCGGTCGGACTGCTCAGGTTTTCGGCCTGTCTATTCCCTCAGCACGGGTGGAGGGACTCGAACCCCCGACCGGTCGCTTTGGAGACGACAGCCCTGACCTCTGAGCTACACCCGCGTCGACCAACGTAGGCAGCGGCAGCGTCTTCGGCGAACGAATTCCGGAGGGCGGCGTTCTGCCGCGCACATCAGCCGGCGGCGAGACGACGACCGGTGCGCGGTGGGACCTCATGGGCGCTTGCACATGAGGCCCGTGCGAGTCGGATGGCGGACGAGGGCAAGCAGTGTCACTACCTCCAGACCGCACCATGGGTCCGTGAGCCACTGCTTCCTCGCCGCGGCCGCGGACGACACCATCATTGCGACGTGGTGCTCGGTCGCCTTCGAGGACACGCTCCGAGGCCTTCCAAGTCCCGTGACCGACGGCGACGTCACCGCGGAGCGCTTCCTGCTCCACCGCGACCCGGCCCTCGAGGTGTACTTCGCTCCCCTCGACCGGTTCAACGCGTCGGCCCGGGTCGCGCTGGTGGGCATCACTCCCGGCCGGTCCCAGGCCCGGCTCGCCCTCGCCACCGCCTCGGCCGCCCTGCGAGCGGGCGCCTCCCTCGACGTGGCCCTCGCGCAGGCGAAGTCGACGGCCAGCTTCGCCGACCCCATGCGCCGCAACCTCGTCACCATGCTCGACGGGATCGGCCTCGCCACCGCCCTCGACATCCCGACCTGCAACGACCTCTTCCACGAGCGGACCGACCTCGTCGCGATGACGTCGGTCGTCTGCCATCCCGTCTTCGTGCGCGGCGGGGAGAACTACCGCGGCTCATCCCCGGCGCTCGACGGCCATCCGCTGCTCCGGGCCTTCGCCGAGCGCGTCCTCGCGGCCGCCCTCACGTCGGCGCCCGACGCGCTGGTGGTGCCGCTCGGGGTGGCCGCCGAGCAGGGTTTCCGCCTCGCGGGTGTGGATCCTGCGCGGGTCCTGTCGGGCTTCCCGCACCCCTCGGGCGGGAACGGCCACCGCGTGGCCTTCTTCGCCCGGGAGAGGTCCCAGCTCTCGGCGGCCGTGACGGCCTGGGGAGCTCGCGGACGCCGGTGGCCTCGCCCTCGTGCTGCGCCTCGGGCTGTGGGTCGATGACCGAGAACCGGGTCCCCGGGACCCGGTTCTCGCTTAGGGTTGACCTTCGAGGACATCAGCACGGGTGGAGGGACTCGAACCCCCGACCGGTCGCTTTGGAGACGACAGCTCTGGCCTCTGAGCTACACCCGCGCCGAGCAACGTAGCGAGTGAATGCTGTGCTGCCGAACGAATTCTCGGTAAGCCTGGTCGCTGGATCAGCGACGGATCATGGTCGCCAGACGGCGGCGCACCGCCCGAGGCACGACCCGACAGGCCAGATCGACCAGCGCGACCCGCGGCGGCGCGACGACCAACGAGCCGGACCGGGTTGCTCCGGTGATCTCACCCTCGGAGCGTCGCGACAGGGCGGTGCCCGTCCGCGGCGGGACCACGGCCACGATGTCCACCTTGGAATCGAGCACGGAGATGCCGAACGACCGGGTCAGGGAGAGCACGAACGCGTCGGTCGCTCCACGGGTCGTCCCTCGCCCCGGGCTGAAGCCGGCGGCGTCGGGCAGCGTCACGATGCGACCTCCTCTGCCCGCCGACATCGCGGACAGTGCGGCGCGGAGGAGTTCGAGCGCGGCCATCGGGCCGGCCTGCAGTTCGGACTGCAGGACGTCGAGGGCAGTGTTCGAGAAGTTCGTCGACAGTGCGGGACGCTCGACGCCGAGCACGACGAGGTCGATGGGCCTGCTCTCGTCCTGGAGGCGTCGGCAGATGTACTCCCGTTCGAGGGGGACGGCCAGGTCGGCGGCCACGACCTCGACGGCCTTCTGGTCGGCGCTCCCGAGGGACTCGACCAGCCGGGCCATCCGGTCCTCCGCGCGGCCGACCAGGACCACCTCCGTGCCTTCGGCCAGGAGAGTGCGCGCCACGGTGCCGCCGAGGTCGGAGTCCGCCGACGTGATCAGGGCGCGACGGGGGACGCCACTGGCGAGCCCGGACCGTCGTCGCCGGGCCAGGGTCGGAAGGACACCCAACGGTCGGTGGGGCACGAGACGACCGAGGGTCGCGGTGACGCGGAACCGGACCCCCGGCACGGACACGACCCGACCCCGCGCGAGATCACCGAGGCAGGCCTGCGCCATGTCGGCGGGCGACCACGAGCGTGCACCGAATCGGCGGGGCGACGTCGCACCGACCTCGTTCCGGTCGGCGAACTCGGTGTCGGTGAGGCCGGGGCACAGTGCCATGGCGTGAACGCCAGTGCCGCGGAGCTCCTGGGCCAGCGACTCGGTGAGGACCGTGACCCACAGCTTCCCCGCGCTGTAGACGGCGGCGGGACCGGCCTTGGACACGAAGACATCGACGCTGGCGACGTTGACCACCGCGCCACGACGGCGGGCGATCATCGCCGGCAGCGCGGTGCGGGTGAGGGCGAGGACAGCGCCCAGGTTGAGGGCGACGTGGCGGCGCAGTCGGTCGACGTCGACGTCGCCCAGCGCGGCGTCGACGGTGTCCCCGGCGTTGTTGAACAACAGGTCGACCGGGCGCTCCGTCTGCGTGAGCCGGGTCCCCACCCGCGCGACGTCTTCCGGGTCGGTGAGGTCGGCGACCAGCACCTCGACCAGGACCCCTTGCTGCTGACGCACGCGCTCGGCGAGCGCATCGAGCCGGGCCCGGTTCCTGGCGACCAGGACGAGATCGTGCCCACGGGCCGCGAGCGCCTCGGCGAGGGAGCACCCGATCCCCGAGCTGGCTCCGGTGATCAGTGCGGTCCGGAGCCCCGTCAGGTCCACGGTCACGGGAGAACTCTCCTCCCTGCTGAGAACACGTTGGTGATCGTATCGACGCCCGTCGCCGCAGACCGGAGTCAGTTCCCCGCGCGTCGAGGAGCTGGTCGTCGATCCACCGGTCGCGCGAGCGCTCCCGGCCCTGGGAGTCGACGTAGCCGCAGTTCCGGGAACGGGGCGTCGCGGTGGTCGTCGAGACCGGCGCGACCACCGGGGCTACGGCGGCAGGGGCCGTCGTCGGGAAGGCCGGGAGGACCGGAACGGACGGGACCGGCGCCGCCTGCAGCGCGACCGCCACCCCGAGCGGCACATGGGCCCCCCAGCCCGCTCCGCGGAGGCCGCCGCCTCGTCGAACCGATGGGCCAGAAAGGGAAACCTCGGCACAGACAGGTCAGGGGCCTGTCAGCGGTCCGTGCTCGTCAAGTGGCCGGCAGCCCTCTGGAACGGCCACTTCAACTACTGAGCACGAGGCCGTCGTCGAGGATCTCGTGGACCGGTGTCGAACGCCCGTCCACGGTCGTCCCGAGCACCCGCACCCAGCCGTCGCCGGTCCCCACCCGGACCTGTTCACCCTCGACACGGACACGACCTGGCTCCGCCGCACCGTCTGACACGTCCGGCTCGAGCCGCGTCACCGCCACCTCCCCCACACCCGGCACCAGCGTCCGGGCCGCACCCCACGGCGACCGGAACGGCCGGTAGTCGAACGCACGGACGAACGCGTCCACCTCCGCCGTCGAGGAGGACCAGGAGATCCAGCCCTCCTGCGGCACCTCGCGGCCGTAGTAGACCCTCGCGGAGAGGTCCTGCGGCGTGCGGGGCAACCCGCGCGGGTCGTCGTGAAGGCGCGCGAGCAGGTCGTCGACCAGTTCGATCCCGCGCTGAGCACACCGGGTCGAGACGGTCAGCCCGGTGTCGCGCGCGGTCAGATCGAAGTCGGCGCGGGACACCACGTCGCCGGTGTCGATGCCCGGCTCCATCCGGTGCAGCGTCACGCCGTGGCGGTCGCGGCGGTGCAGGACCGCCCAGCTCGGCACGTTGAGCCCGGCGTACTCCGGCAGCGGCCCCGGGTGCAGGTTGAACGCGCCCACGCGCGGCGAGGCCAGCACCTCCGCCCGCACGATGGCCAGCGAGTGCACGTTGAGCAGGACGTCGACCCCGAGCGCGCGGAGCTCGTCGGCCAGCGCGACGTCGCGGACCCGTCTGGCGGGCAGCACGGGGGCGCCGGCCTCCGTGGCGATCGTCGCCACCGAGCCGCCCACGGGCGCCGAGTCGGTCAGCGCACACACGAGCTCGTGGTCGCCGGCCACCACCCGCGCGACGGCCCGCGCCCCGGCCGCCTCCTCACCCACGAACGCGATCCGCATCGTCGCCCACCCCCGGACGAGTGAGCGTAACCGGACGAAGAGGACACACCAGTCCATGCGCGAGATGTATGGGCGCGCACCTCCGGGCGTCGCGGGCGGCCCGAGCTACGGGAACACCCGCAGAGACCTCGTGCCGGTTCCGCCGCCGACTGCACCGAGGCCGAGGAGCTGCTCAGGTCGCCCCATGTCTCGTGCGCCAGGGTCTTCCCGAGGTGCGTGCACCCGCTCAGCGGAGTCAAGGAGCACAGGACCCGTGCCGGGCGTACCCCCCAGGCAACGCCCGGCACGGTGTATGAGGGTCGGGGATCAGCTCCCCGGGGGCACGACGTTGCGCCGGCCGGCGTCTACCGGGAGAGCGTTGCCGACACGGGGCGGCAGATGGGTCGCGGTGTCGATCCGCAGCTGCCGGCACCGCGCCTCGACCTGGTGCCAGACTCTCCGTGCATCGGCGTCGTCGTCGAGCCACTCCTGGGCCTCGGCGGCGGCGGCCGCGTCGCCGTGCTCGACGAGCACGTGCAGCTCGACCAGTCGGTCGCGCGTCCGCGCGCCGCCGGCCAGTTCCGGATACCGCGCTGCGGCGACTGAAGGCTGCGCGTCGAAAGTCGACGGCAAGCCCAGGGCGGTCAGGTCGATCAGGCTCATGCGCGCACCCCTCGGGTGGTGAAGCCGCGGCAAGTCGTAGTACGGGGCGCACCCGGGACTGGAGTACGTCGACGTCGTCGGCACTGGGCCGTCCGGACCGTTCCAGCGGCGCCACCCGCTGTGCGATCTCCCCGCAGTCCAGGTTCACGCTCCGTCCTCGGCCTGGCCACGGACCCCGGGGCGGCGAACATACCGCTCGTTTTCGTCGGTGAGAAGGGTGGACGTCGGGTTCGACTGGCCCGGTACCGTCGCGCTCACCTCAGCGGGGAGGGGGACCACTGTGAGTTCGCATCCTGATGACGGCACCGGCGCCAGTGCCACCGGGGCCTCCGATGGGTTCCCGCGGCATGGCGGTCGCGGACAGCAGCAGCGTGCCGTGGTGACACGCCACGGCCTGCTCACGGCCGCAGGCGAGCACTTCGCGGCCACCGGCTACCACGGGACGTCGCTGCGCGAGATCCTCGAGGCCTGCGGGGTCACCAAAGGCGCGCTGTACTTCCACTTCTCCAGCAAACAGGCCCTCGTCGAGGCCATCATCGCCGAGACCACCCACACCTGGACCGAGATGGCCGCCGAGGTCCGGGGGCGCGGGATCGATCCGCTGAAGGCCCTCATCGCCTCCATCGACGGGGTGTTCACGCTGATGCTGACCGACCCGATCGTGCGGGGCGCCATCCGGCTGCTCAACGACCCCGGCGTCCCCTCCGACCGTGCTCGCGAGCACTACGAGCAGGCCGAGGCCTTCATCGACACCCACCTGAGCGACGCGGCCGCAGCCGGGCTGCTCCGGGACGGGACCGACGTCCACGCGCTAGCGCAGTCCGTCACCGCCACCATCACCGGGCACCGACTGATCTGCGACCGCACCGACGCCCTCGATGAACTGTCCGGGCGACTCGAAGCCATGTGGCGGGCGCTGCTGCCCCTCATCGCCTCCCAGCGCTGGCTCGACGACCACCATGAAGGTGCACTGCCAGGACGCTGAGCGGTCCTCCGGATCGATCTGCGCCTGTCATGAGGACCTGTCCGGGCGGTGCTCAGCCGCGTCTCCGTGCCGCGTGCCGCGACACCCCTCCGTTGACTCGAGCACCGAACCGCCGCACGCGTCAATGCGCGGCAGCGTCGAGGAGCTGGTCGTCGATCCACCGGTCGCGCGAACGCTCCCGGCCCCGGGAGTCGACGTAGCCGCAGTTCCGGTTGGTGATGACGTTCGGGTGGGCCGGGTCGCCGAACTCCGGCGGGCCCGAGAGGTCGCAGACCGGCGCCGGCTTCTTCGTCGTCGGCTTCTTGGTGGTCGTCTTCTTGGTGGTCGTCTTTGCGGGGGTCTTTGACGAGGGACGAGCCGCCTCGGTCGTCGTCGGCACCGGCGCGACGACCGGAGCCACGGCGGCAGGGGCCGTCGTCGGGAAGGCAGGGACGACCGGGGCCGGCGCGGCCTGCAGCGCGACTGCCACCCCACCGCCGCCGAGCATGCCGGCGACCGTGGCCGCGCCGAGCGCGAGGTGCGCGACGTAGCTGCCGCGCCGCGAGTGCTGCTGGTGATGCCGACCCATGGTGTCCCCCGACCTCCGTGTTGACCGGTGGTTCGGAGTTCCGGAGGCGAGCGTTATCGCAGCTCCAGGGGTCGCACCCGAACGAGCGAGCTACGCCTCGAACACCAGCACCGCCGCCCGGGCCATGACCTCGGTCCGGCTCCGACCCCCGTGCGAGGCGACGATCAGGGAGCTCGAGATGGCCGCGGCGAAGGCGAGCAGGCAGCGGGCCTCGAGGTCGAGCGGGTCGGGGAAGCGCTCGCGGAAGGTGTCCCGCAGGTACTCCATGCGCGCGTCGTCGACCCGGCGGAGGCGCTCGGCGACCTCGGGGTCACGCCGGGCCCAGTCCCGCACGGCCAGGTCGACCGGCACGAGGTCGTCGGCGAACGTCAGCATCGCCGCGCGGCGGGCCTTCGTCAGCGGGTCGCCGCCCTCGCGCTCGGCCTGCTCGACCACGGCGCTCCCGCTGCGGCGCTCCCACTCGTCGAGCACCTCGGTGAGCAGGGCCGGGCGGTCGGCGAAGTAGCCGTAGAAGCCGCCCTTGGTGACCCCGAGCTCGCGGGCCAGCACCTCGACCCGCACCGCGTCGGGGCCCCGCTCCCCCAGCATCCGCAGGCCGGCGTCGACCCAGGCCTGTCGGGGTGTCCTCGCGCGTGCCACATCGTGACTATACGGCGCCGTACAGAGCGCCTACGGTCGAGTAGATACGGCACCGTACAGAAGGAGTCCCGATGCGACGTTCGACAGCGGTCTGGGCCGGCGGGTGGCTCACCCTCGCCTTCGGCGCCACCCACACCGTGCTGGCCACGTGGGGCACGCGGTCGGAGTGGGCCCGCATCCACCGCGAGGGCTGGTGGGACACCGTGCGACTGGAGCCCCACGACGAGGCCGGGGTCCGGCGGGCGCTGACCGCCTGGTTCTCGATCGCGAGCTTCGGCGTGCCGTGCGCGGTGCTGGGAGCACACCTCGTCTCGGCGGCGACCCGGGGACAGTCGGTGCCGCGGTGGGTCGGCGGGACGCTGCTGGCCTGGTCGGTCCCGATGGTCGTCGTGCTGCCGCGGTCCCCTGCGTGGGTGGCGCCGGTGTTCGCGTCGCTCCTCCTGATGGGTGCGGAGCGTCCCGCCCAGTCGAGCACCTAAGTCGTGCCGACAGGCTCTGCTTGCAGAGGCCTGCCACGGTGCGCTTCGACACTCGCCTCTGGTTTGCGGTCAGACGTTGCCGGGCCGAGCAGCCGCCGATTGTGGCGGGGTCGCCGGCCGACTCGCCGCCGCCGACTGCGGCGGAGGTTCGCGACGCGCAGCCGCCGACTGTGGCGGGACTCGGCGCCGCGAAGCCGCCGACCCCGGCTGCGTCTTGCCGCCGCTCGCCGCCGCCGACTTCCGTTGCGTCGTTTCCCCGCTCGCCGCCGCCGACTTCCCCTTGGGCGCGGGCGTGTCGGCCGCCGACCGGGGCGCGACGCCACGGGGCCGCGCAGGCGACCGGGAAGCGCTGGCTCGGCTCTGACACAGGGCAGAGCAGTACGGCCGATCCCGCCAGAGGTCGATCGGGTTCCTGCAGGTCTGACACTGGTACGCGACGACCGGGGGCAACACAGCGCGGGTCGTCCTGGGTCCGGGCCTGGGCCGCGGAGACTGTGGAGCCAGCATGGACGGAGCATGACCGGGCGAGGTCACGAACGGGACACTCCTCCTTGCCCGGACCGAGCCGGAGCAGCTGACGGTCCGCCGGGACGGCCCGGGCCTCAGCGACACGACGACGACGGAACCGTGTCCGATGGACACGGTCCCGACGTAGCTCCGACTCTCACCGACGGGACATGACCTCGGTGCGCGGCTCGCGGTAGTCCTGCCCGGCCTGCAGGTCCGCGCGGTCGCCGCGCCGACCACGCCCGATCGCGTACGCGCCCCCGCCGATCAGCACCACCGCTCCGGCCCCGCCGAGGACCCAGGGCAGCATGTCCGAACCAGTCTCCAGCTCGGTGCTGCTCGCGATGGTGTCGGTCTCGGTCGCGGTATCGGTCGACGTGCTGCTCGAGCTTCCCGACGACGAACCGTGTCCCGAGCCGTGCGTGCCAGCCCCGGCGCCCGCGCCCGCCGCGGTGCCGCCGTGGTGGGCGGGCGTGGGGGCCGGGGCGGCGCCGGGGACGGTCAGCGTGGAGGTGACCGTGCCCGCCGACGACGACGCGGTCACCGTGTACGTGCCGGGCTTCGCCCCGGCGGCGACGACGGCCGATCCGGAGAACGCCTCGGGGTCGGTCCGCGTCATCGTGGCCGGCCCGGCGAACGCCGGCGAGGTGACCGTGATCGGGCCGGTCGCGGTGGAGGCCGCCGGCTCGGCGAACGTCCCGGAGAACTGCACCGACGCGCCGGGCTTCACCGACGAGGCCGACAGCATGAGGCGCCCCGGCTCGCTGACCACGGCGGCACTGGTGCTCGACGTCGGGACGGTGACGGGGGTGGCGGCCAGGGCGATGCCGGTGCCGGCGAAGGTGAGCGAGCCGGCGATCAGGGTGGTGGCGGCGATCCGGGCGAGACGCATGACGTGCTCCCGAGGGTGAGGGAGTGGGGGCGGGAGCGTCCTGGTGGGCGTTCTCCGTGCTGACAGGGAGAACTCTGCCGCCGCGACCGGGTCCGTCCCGTCCCCTGAGCAGCCGGTCCCCGGGACGACACGGGTGTCCCCCGACGAGGGGACGACGCCGACCGCCATCACGGCCGCATCCCGCGCGCCTCCGGGAGGTTCACGGCGCGTGACCCCTACCCTTGCTCCGTCAGAGCGATAGATGGACACCGGGGGCGAGGGTCCGGGGGTAGGTAGTGACTGCTGTGCTCAGCCCGTCCGGCGCGCCGTCGAACGACGCGCCGACGAGGGCACGCCCGGTCACCGTCCTCGCGTGGGCGCTGCTCACGATCGTGCTCGGGCTCGCGATCCCCCTGGCCCCGGTCACCAGCGAGGTCACCACGGTGTCGTGGCCACCCGCCGGCCAGCCCGCGCGCTCGACCACCCTCGCGCTCAGCCCGCCCCGCCCCGCCTCCCTCGACGTCACGCTCCCCTGCGCCGCGCTGCGCGTCGGCGGGGACGTCTTCCGGACGATGCCGCCGGGTGCGGTGCCGCCGGCGGAGAAATCCGACGTCGCCCCCGAGGACCGCAAGCCCGACCCCACGCCCGACCGCGTCGCCGCCGGCGGCCTCGTCGTGTCGTCCGCCGGGAACCGGGTCGACGTCGTCGTCTCCGGCGAGCGGATGCTGACCACGCCGATCCCGGCGAACAACTGCACCCTCGCCCTGTCGAGCGGCGCAGAAGGCCTCCGAGCCACCCTCGACGGCGCCCCGCTCCCCCTCGCCTGTGGCGACTGCGCCGACATCGCGGTCCCCCAGGTCTCGGAGCTGACGACGACCGCCGAGAACCAGCCGCTCGAGGTGACGCTCCAGCCCGACGACCGCTACGACAGCACACCCGGCGCCCTCAAGATCGTGCTGCTGATCGCCCACCTGGCCGCGCTCGCTGTGCTGTTCGTCCTGCTCGCGCGCGACCACGGGCCGGCGGTCGCGCGGTGGTGGCAGGGCCGGCGGCACGCGGGATCGGTGCTGCGCCGCCATCTGTCGTGGGCCGACGGCCTCGTCGTCGGGGTGTCGGGCGCCTGGGTGGTGCTCGGCCCGATGAACTTCGACGACAGCTGGTATCCGCTGATGGCGCGCAACGCCGACGCCGCGGGCTACATCGGCAACGCCGTCTACATGTTCAACGTGACGGAGAACCCCTTCGTCCTGTCGCAGTACCTCATGCAGGCCTGGGGGGCGGTCGGCGGCTGGTCGCTCGTGTGGATGCGCCTGCTCCCGCTCGCGTTCGGCCTGCTCACCTATGCCCTCCTGCGCGTCTACCTGGCGCTCGCCCTGCGGCGCGCGCGGGTTCGTCGGGACCTGGTGCCGTGGGCGCTGCTGGTCGCGCACCTCGTCTGGTTCCTGCCGTTCGGGCTGACGCTGCGCCCGGAGCCGCTGATCGTGCTGCTCTCGGTGGTGGTGCTCCTGCTGGTGGAGCTCGCCCGCGTCCGCGAGGCGCCGCTGCTCCTCGCCCTGGCGGTGGCGGCCGCGGCGCTGTCGCTGGCGTGCTCGCCGACCGGGCTGGTGGCGGTCGCGCCGCTGGTGGTCGAGCTGCCGCGCTGGTGGCCGCGGATCGTGGCATCGACGGCGCGGGAGCGGGTCGTCGTCGTGGCGGTGCTCGGGGCGGCGGCGTCGATCGCGGTGCCGGTGGCCTTCGCCGACGCGTCGCTCGGCGACATCCTCGAGGCGTCGGCCGTGCACGCGTACTACTACAACACCGTCCCCTGGTACGACGAGCTCACCCACTACCAGACCCTGCTCTCCCCCGGCCGCACGCCGTGGGGCCGCCGCGGGCCGATCCTGCTGACGATCGGCGTGATGCTGCTGGTCGCGGCGGGCAGTGCGCTGCGGGGTCCCGACGACGACGACCTCCGTCGCCTCCTGCTGCACTCCGCGGCCACGAGTGCCGTGGCGTTCGTGCTCGTCGCGGCCAGCCCGACGAAGTGGGTGCTGCACTTCCCGGCGGTCGCGGCGGCCGGGACGGTGCTGCTCGCGGTCGCCCTGCTGCGCGCGCCGATGCCCCGCGGGGAACGGGCGCTGGCCACGTCGGCCGGCCTCGCGGTGCTCGTCGTGGTCGTGTCGATCAGCTTCGCCGGCTGGAATGTCTGGACGCCCTACTCCGACCGCGGCCAACCCTTCGGCGCCCACGCCGACCCGGCCCCCACCCCGCTGAGCCAGAACCTGCTCGCGCCCCACCTCGGGCCGGTGTTCCTGCGCAACCCGCTGGTGTGGATCGCGGTCGCACTGCTCGCGCTCGCCTGGGCCCGGTGGTCGGTGCGCCGCTGGCCCGAGCGTCGTCTCCCCCGCCCCGAGCCCGACCGCGCCGTGCTCATCGTCGCCTGCGTGACCCTCGTCGTCGGGATGCTCGGCGCCTTCCTCTACGCCCCGCTGCGTCAGTACCCGGGCTGGACCATCGCGCTGGGCAACACGAAGGACGTCGTCGGGACGGCGTGCGGTCTGGAGACCGAGGTGACGGCCCTGGGGGCGGCGTCGGTGCCGCTCGGGCGACCGGTGGGGCCGGCCGTGACCGACGGGGACATGGTCGACGCGGCGCGCTTCCCGGCGCCGGGCCCGGTGCCGGACCTCGGGCGCGTCTGGCACGACGTCACGCCCACCTCGACCGGCCGTGGCGGCCTGCGCACCGGCTGGTACCCGGTGCCCGCGGGCGGCGACGCGACGGACGTCGTCGTGCCGATGCTGATGTCGGGCGGTCCCGACGAGCGCGTCGTCGTCGAGTTCGGGCGCGGCGCGGTCCCCGAGGTGACGGGCCGCAAGGACATCCAGCCGCTGCCCAACGCGGACGGCCGGACGTGGCAGGAGCGGGCGGTGTCGCTCGTCGACCAGGCGTCGCGTCCCGAGTGGACCCGCGTGGTCGTCGAGCCCGGGCCGGCGCGCGCCCAGGACCGGGTCGCAGTGGCCGAACCCTTCCTGGGCACGCCGAAGCCCGTCGGCGAGGTGCTCGCGGGCAAGCCCGTGCTGGCCGACCAGATGTCGGCCGTGCTCTGGCCGTGCGTCGACCAGGTCGCGGTCGCCCGCGGGATCGCCCCCGCCCCGGACGTCCGCATCCACGCCGACGAGGACCTCGGCAAGGACTACTGGGCGCTGCAGGAGAAGCAGGAGCGCGGCGGGGCGTGGCGGTTCGACGACGAGCGCTCCACCTACGTGCGCCTGGCCACCGCGGTGCAGCCCGGTGGGCCGCGGACGAAGCCGTGGGGCCGCGTCGACCTGGTGGTCCGCGATCGGCCGGCCGGCCTCGTCGACCTCAGCTCCGGCACCCGGTCGACGCCCGGCTGGGAGACCGGCCCGACGATCGCCTACGAGGACTACGACGACGTCGAGTACCAGGGCGCGGTCGGCTGACCGCTCCGGCCGTGCCGGAACCGTGTCCGTCGGACACGGTCGTCGCGACGTCCTCCGGCGCCGCGGGCCGGACGGCCGCACCGAAACCGGGTCACGACGACCCTGTTCCGGCCGACCTCCTCGGACCGTCGCCCGCGGCGGAACCGTGTCGATCGGACACGGTTGCCGTGGGCCCGGTTCCGGCGTCGCTCCGGGTTCCCTACGGGTCGAGCACGAGGCGTCCCGGGCCGCGACCCGGGACGTTCGTCGGCCACCCCGGGCCCTCTCCCTCCACCCAGCGCAGCCGGTGGTCGGTGGGGCGGGGCGGCTCGTTCTCGGAGAACAGGTAGTTGACCCGCAGGAACGCGCGGGTCAGCGGTCCGCCCTGGGCCTCCCGGCCGGCGGCGAGGGCGCGCACACGGTCGTGGTCGGAGAACGCGTCGACGATGTCGCACTCGCACCCGTAGGCCAGGGCCCCGATCTCGCCGGGGGCCGCCACGCTCTGCCCGGGCGGCAGCACCGCGCCCAGCTGCTTCCCGGCCTCGATGTACTGCGCGGCCGTGGCCCAGTTGCCGAAGATCACCGGCTGCGACCACGGGACCGGCCCCACGACCTGGATCCCGACCGCCATCCCCGCCACCACCGCGAGCGCGGGGACCAGCGCGGTCGTCCGGCGGGTCGCGAGGTCGGCGGCGAGCAGCGCGGCGCAGGTCGTCATCAGGAAGAGCGACGGGCAGTAGTACCAGATGTACGACGACACCCCCATCGCCGCGTACACGCCGTAGTGCAGCAGCCCGCCGAGCCCGCAGGCGACGATGACGCGGTCGACCGGGACGTGGCGTCCCCGCACCACGGCGGCCAGCGACCGCACCAGCGCGACCAGCCCGGTGAGCACCACCGCCCCGATCAGCACCATCGGCACCGGCCACCGCTCGGCCCAGAACGCGGGGCCGTTGCCGAAGACCTCGCCGTTGGGGAACGAGCCGCCGGTCTTGATCACCAGAGTGTCGGGGACGAAGCCGCCGAGCACCACCCACGACCACAGGTGCCACGGCAGCGCCACGACGATCGTCGCGCCGAGCGCCGGGATCAGGGCGCGCCAGTTCGCGAGGGTCCGCCCGACCAGCAGCCCCACCAGCAGGACGAGGCCCGGCGCGGCGAGGTCGGGCCGACAGAGCACCGCCAGGCCGAGGACGATCCCCGCGGCGAGCGGCCGCCGGGCCGCGGCGTAGCGGGCGACCCCGAGCAGCAGCGCGGCCCCGAGGAACGACTCCATCCCGACGATGCTCGCGAAGATCGGCGAGGTGAGGGTCAGCCCCACGACGAGCCCGACCAGCACCCGCCGCCGCACCCCGAGCGTCGCGGCGAGCTGGGCGCTCCACACCCCGAGCGCCGCCGTCGACGCCACGAGCACCAGCCCGACGGAGACCGCGGGCCGCCCGGTCACGACGATGCCCGCGGCGAGCAGCCACACGTTGAGCGGGGAGGTCGCGGAGTTGGCGTCGCGGAACGGGGTGAGGCCCCAGTGCCCGTGCAGCGCGAGGTTCCGGGCGTAGTCGAGCGTGATGTACGTGTCGTCGGGCATCCCGCGGTGCGCGAGCGCGAAGAGCACCGCCCCGGCGAGGGCCCCGCAGAGCCCGCCGATCACCGCGGGCGAGAGGCGCCGGCGGGTGGGCGTCACCTCCGGCGCGTCGGGCCGGTCGGTGATGGTGGCGGTCATGACGCTCCCCCGGGGGTCTCGGCGGCCCGGTTCGTGCTGGTGGGGACGCTCGCTGCGCAGGAACGGTATCCGGTGGGGACCTCGTGTCCGGCGTGACGTCGCCGAGCCGGGGGGCTCAGGCGCCGAGGACGTCGCGGACCGCGGCCGAGGCGTCGTCGAGAACGCTCCGCGCGGCCGGGTAGCCGAAGGGCTGCTGGGAGAAGATCGCGACGACGAAGCGGCCGGCCTCGTCGGGAAGGCCCGCGCTGTGCAGGTCGACGCTGTCGTCGAGGCAGCACAGCCAGCCCTGCTTGGCCGCCGCCGGGCCGCGGCGCTCGGGGTCGAGCAGCCCGAAGGCCTGGTCGAACCCGTCGGTGGCCCGCGCCGGGGCCGCGCTCATCGCGGTGAGGACGAAGTCGCGGTCGGCCGGGGCGAGACCCTCGACGACGAAGCGCAGCACGCTCGCCATGTCGCGGGGCGAGAGCTGGACCTCGCCCCACTGCGACGCGTCGTCGGGGACGGTCGTGTCCTGCAGGCCGAGCCCGTCGACGATGCGCGTGATCCCCGACGAGCCGCCGGAGGTGGACCAGAGCGTGTTCATCGCGTCGTCGTCGCTGGGGCCGAGCGCCGCCTGCATCAGCTGTCGGTCGTCGTCGGTGACCTCGTCGCCGTTGGTCAGGGCGTCGACGACGGTCAGCACCTTCGACAACGACGCGGAGTTGAACGGCGAGGCACCGGCGTCGTTGGTGGCGAGCGTGCCGGTCCGCCGGTCGAGCACGGCGATCCCGACCTCCACCCCGTCGCGCGTCACGGTGGCGTCCCCCGCGTCGACGGCCTGCTGGGCCGGGGAGGTGGTGGGCGCGGTCCCGGGCTCCTGCGCGGTGATCGAGGGCGCGACGACCGGGGCCGGCGGGGACATCGGGCCCGCGCAGCCCATGGTCAGCGCCAGGAGGACACCTACCCCGACAGCCCGCCACGAACGGCTCATATCGGGCGGGTCCCCGCCGGTGGTGTGCTGCTGGTGTGGCGCCGGGACCGGTCAGGGCCAGTCCGGGGCCGGTCCGGGCAGGGGGTGGGCCCCGGCGGGGCGCAGTCCGTCGAAGATGATCGCCAGGTAGCGGCGCCAGAGGTCGGGAGCCGGGTCGGTCACGTAGGTGGTCGCGTGGACCGGCGCGCAGATGAGGACCCAGACGTCGGTGCCGGTGACGTCGGCGCGGACCGCCCCCGCGTCGCGCGCCCGCCCGACCAGCTGTTCGACGCACCCGTGGAGCTCGTCGCGCAGACGGGCGACCCCGGAGTCGCCCGCGGTGATCGTCTGGAGGAACGACAGGTCGTGGTGGGCCTGCCCGCCGGCCGCCACCGTCAGGAACTCCAGGAGCGCCGCACCGGGGTCGGGTGCGTCCGCGAGGCCCCGGGCGACGGCGGCGAGCTCCTGGAAGTGGCCGCCGACGATGGCGGCGATCAGCTCCTCCTTGGTGGCGAAGTGCCGGAAGACCGTGCCCTTGGCGACCCCGGCCCGGCGTGCGATGTCCGCCATCGACGCATCGAGACCCCGCTCGGCGAACTCCGCCTCGGCCGCGGCCAGCAGCGACCCGCGATTGCGGGTCGCGTCGGCGCGCAGCGGTCGCTCGGGCGTGGTCACGGTCACCACCCTACCCAAGTTGACCGTGCGGTCATCTTGTCACTAGGTTCGGGAAACATGACCGCACGGTCATGTTGGCTGCATCGGAGGCACTCGATGGAACTGCGCGGAGCTACCGCCCTCGTCACAGGCACGAACCGCGGGATCGGCCACCACTTCGCGGTCGAACTGCTGCAGCGCGGGGCCAAGGTCTACGCCACCGCCCGCCGGCCCGAGCTCGTCACGATCCCGAGCGTCGAGATCCTGCGCCTGGACATCAACGACCAGGCCTCGGTCGACGCCGCCGCCGCCGTCGCCACCGATGTCGACGTCCTGGTGAACAACGCCGCGTTCACCGCGGGCGGCAACCTCGTGACCGGTGACCTCGACGCGATCCGGGCGACGATGGACTCGAACTACTACGGCACCCTGGCCATGGTCCGGGCGTTCGCCCCGATCCTCGCCCGCAACGGCGGCGGCGCCATCCTGAACGTCCTCTCGGGCGTCGCCTGGACCACCGTGGACGGCAACACCGCCTACGCCGCCGCCAAGTCCGCCCAGTGGGGCCTGACCAACGGCATCCGGGTGGAGCTCGCCGGCCAGGGCACGCTGGTGGCCGGGCTGGTCCCCGGGCTCGTCGCCACCGACACGATGAAGGAGTTCGCGCGCGACGCCGGGCTCGACCTCGGCACGGACGTCATGACCGACCCGCTCGACCTCGTCCGGCTCGCCCTCGACGGACTCGAGGCCGGGGAGGTCGAGATTCTCGACGGTCTCGGCGTCGCCGCGAAGGCCACCCTCGCCGGCCCGCCGCAGGCCCTCGACCTCAGCGCCGTCTCCGCCTCCTAGCGGTGCCGGCTCACCACGTGAGGCGCGGCGGCACCGTCCCGGCGTTGATCTGGTTCGCGAGGTTCGAGCAGACGACCGCGCACGTGATGAAGGCGGCCAGCCACACGAGGAAGCCGAGCGGGGCGAAGAGGACGAACAGGAAGATGCCCACGACGAAGTGGGCGCCCATCAGCGCGAGCCCGGTGCCGACGCGGTCGAGGTAGAGGTGCCCGGCGCCGAGCCAGAAGAAGGTCAGCAGCACCGCGACCCCGGCCGACTTCGCCGAGCGCACCGGCATCCCGTAGGGCTGCGCGTAGGCGTTCGGCGCGGGCATCGGCGGGTACGAGGGCTGGGGCATCGGGTAGGGCCCGCCCGCGTATGGGGCGTTCGGGTACGGCTGGCCCTGGTAGGGCGCGTACGGCTGGCCCGGGTACGCCTGGCCCGGGAACGGCGGCGCCGGGTACTGCCCGCTCGGGGCCGGCGCGGACCACCCCGGGTGCGGGCGGCAATTCGGGCAGATCGCCCCCGCCCCGGAGAGCTCGGTGGAGCAGGTGGGGCAGGTCGCCCTGGCGATCTCGGTCATCTCGTGTCCCCCGACTGGTGGCGCTGGTCGCCACGGCAACGGTGGCGTCGAGGGGGACATCGCCGGACTTCCCGGCCGGGTTACAGCGAATGGCGGACGGATCGGGCCCGGATGTCACGGGGCGTGAGACGCACTCCGGACACCCGCGCGAGAACCGGGTCCTCGGGACCCGGTTCTGCGCGACCATCCCGTCGTCGTCGGGGTCGTCGTCCGAGGGTGGGGACGACGGCCTGGCGACCGTGTCCATCGGACACGGTTGTCACGGAGCTCGGCGGGCCGCAGGTCGCCGGTCGACCGAGGGCGAGACCTACCGACCGGGTAGGTGCACGGCCGTGATCCCGACCAGGAGGAGGTCGAGCCCGGTGAGGAACTCCTCGCGGTCGTCGTGGTCGCGGAGCTGGGCCGCGACGGCGCGGGTGAAGGAGTACTCGTCGGGGTCGAGGTCCTCCCAGGCCGTCGCGGCGGAGTCGAGGAAACTCGTCCGGCCGGCGTCGAGGGTCCGCCCGTACACGCCGGCCACCGCGTTCAGGCCGGCGGCGCCCAGCACGTAGTGCATCACCGCCGACGTCGCGGTGAACCAGGAACGCTCGGGCAGGCCCAGGGCGCGGACCTGCCGGCCGAGGCCCTCGAAGAGCCGGGCCGTCGTCGGGCCGCCAGGGCTGCGCGAGATCTGGGTGGCCAGCTGGGTGGAGAGCCAGGGGTGGGCGTCGGTCGCGTCGAACAGCCCGAGGGCGAGGGCGTGGACGGCGGCGCGCGGGTCGTCGGTCGGCTCCACGTCCAGCGCCGCGGCGACCACGGAGTCGGTGGCGGCCGCGAGCAGCTCGTCCTTCGTGCCCACCCGGTGGTAGATCGCGCCCGGCCCGGTGGCCAGGCGCTCGGTGAGCGCGCGGGTCGTCAGGCCGGCCTCGCCGCCCGCGTCGAGCAACTCCACGGCCGTCCGGACGATGCCGTCGCGTGAGAGCGGGTCGGTGCGCCGGGGGCGTGCCTGGCCGGGTCGTGTCGTGGGTCCCACGAGGACAGCTTGACACATGTTGGTGCACCGCTCCAATCTTGGAGCACTGCACCAACTAATCCAGGAGCCCACCATGACGACCCCCGTCACGATCATCGGAGCCGGACTCGGCGGGCTCGTCCTCGCCCGGGTCCTGGCCGTCCACGACGTCCCGGTGACGATCTACGAGGCCGAACCCTCTGCCGACGCCCGCGCCCAGGGCGGGATGCTCGACATCCACGAGGACGGCGGCCAACCCGCCCTCGCCGCGGCCGGGCTCACCGAGCAGTTCCGCGCCCTGATCCTCGAGGGCGCCGAGGCCACGCGGGTGCTCGCGCCCGACGGCACCGTCCTGCTCGACGAGCCCGACGAGGGCCAGGGCGGTCGCCCGGAGGTCCAGCGCGCCGCGCTGCGCCGGATGCTGCTCGACTCGCTGCCCGCCGGCACGATCCGCTGGGGCCACAAGGTCCGCGAGGTGCGCAGCCTCGGCGGAGGCCGGCACGAGGTGCGCTTCGCCGACGGCACCGCGGCGACCGCCGACCTGCTCGTCGGCGCCGACGGGGCCTGGTCGCACGTGCGGCCGCTCGTCTCCGACGCCGTCCCCGCCTACGCCGGGATCTCGTTCCTCGAGACCTACCTCCACGACGCCGACACCCGTCACCCCGAGGGCGCACAGACCGTCGGCGGCGGCGCCCTGTTCGCACTCGCCCCGGGCCGCGCGATCCTCGCCCACCGTGAGAGCGGCGCGACCCTGCACACCTACGTCGCCCTCGCGGAGTCGCAGGACTGGCTCGACCGGATCGACCTGTCCGACCCCGTCGCCGCCACGAAGCGGATCGCGGCCGAGGAGTTCGACGGCTGGGCGCCCGAGCTGACCGCGCTCCTCACCGACAGCGACACCACCCCGGTCCCCCGCCCGATCCATGCCCTGCCCGTCGGCCACCGCTGGGACCGGGTGCCCGGGGTGACCCTGCTCGGCGACGCCGCCCACCTCATGTCCCCGTTCGCCGGGGAGGGCGCCAACCTCGCGATGGTCGACGGCGCCGAGCTCGGCCGGGCGCTCGTCGCGCACCCGGACGACGTCGAGGCCGCGCTGGCCGAGTACGAGCAGGCCCTGTTCCCGCGCGGTGCCGCGTCCGCCGCCGAAGCGGCCCGCAACCAGGCGATGATGTTCGGTGACGACACCCCGCGCGGCCTGCTCGCCCTGATGGCCGGGGAGGACCCCACGCCGTCGCTCGACCCGCGGGACTGACCCTCACCGGGCCGTCGTCGGGATGTCGTAGGACCGGCAGGGTCAGGCTGGAGTGGCGCCGGGCGAGCAGACTGGCTGGCGTGGAGCCCTCACCGTTCGGTCCGACCCTGCGCCGGTGGCGCGAGCGGGTGGCCCCCGAGTCGGTCGGCGTGCACGTGGGCGGGACCCGACGCCGCACGGCCGGCCTGCGCCGTGAGGAGCTCGCGGGACTCGCCGGGATCTCGGCCGACTACCTGACGCGGCTCGAGCAGGGGCGGTCCCGGACACCGTCGGCGCAGGTCGTGGAGGCGCTCGCCCGGGCACTGCGGCTCTCCGACGCCGAGCGCGACGTGCTGCACCAGCAGGCCGGGCACGCGGCGCCCGGTCACGACGTCGTGCCCACCCGGATCACCCCGAGCGTCCAGCGCCTGCTCGACCGCCTGACCCACACACCGGTCGCGGTGTTCGACGCGACGTGGAACCTCCTCGTCGCGAACGCCCCCTACGAGGCCGTGATGGGGGCGACCTCGTCGTGGCGGGGCGTGGAGCGCAATGCCGTCTGGCGCCACCTCGCCGGGCCGGCCAGCCGGGTCGTCATGGCCCCCGAGCAGCGGGCCGAGCTCGAGAGCGGGCTGGTGGGCGAGCTGCGGCTGACCGCGTCCCGCTACCCCGCCGACCGCACCCTCGCCCGTCTCCTCGGCGAGCTCCGCCGCATCCCGCGGTTCGTCGCGCTGTGGGACTCGGCCGACCCCGCGCCCGCGGAGCAGCCGGGGAAGAGCAAGACGATCGCGCACCCGGCGGTCGGGCCGATCACCCTCGCCTGCGACACGCTCGTGGTCGCGACCGACGACCTGCGGATCATGGTCTACACCGCCGAGCCCGGCACCGAGGACGACGAGCGGCTCGCGCTCGCGATCGTCCTCGGCACCCAGGTGCTCGTCGACTGATCACGCGTGCGGGAGGCGCTCCCGCACCGCGGCCTCCGCCTGGGCGAGGGTCGAGGTCTCGGCCTCGCGGCGCAGCTCCTCGAGCCGCTCCCCCGCCTCCGGGCGGCTCCACTCGCGGGCGAAGGCGCCGGAGAGGATGTCGTCGTGCAGGACGTTCGAGAAGCGTTCGTGCAGCGAGGTCACGTCGGCGGACGCGAGGCCGCGGAGCTGCCCGTACTGCGAGGTCCGGGAGTGCAGCCCGAGCTGGCCGAACAGGCCGTCGCGGGCGATGTGGTCGAACACCTCGGCCGGCTCGCCGGAGAGGTAGAGCTCGGAGAGCACCGCCTCCTCGCTGAACCCGGCCTCGGTGAGCACCGCGTGGGCCGTGCGGAGCATCCCGAGCACGGTCGGCCAGACGGCCTGCTCGCTGAACAGGTCGAGCGCCGCCTCCTCGCGGGCGCTCGACTCGACCGCCCCGCCGAGAGTGCCGCCGATCCCGCGGGCGATCGCCATCGTCGTGGCCCACGCGTTGCCGGTGGCGTCGCGCTCGACCGACACGAGACACGGGAAGCCCACCCGCGAGACGTAGCGGTCGCGTACTGCCGCGCCGATCATGCGTGGCGCCACCATCACCACGTCGACGCCCTCGGGCACCTCGAGCAGCCCGAAGTGCCAGTTGTAGCCGCTGGCCACGACGAGGGTGTCGCCGGCGCGCAGGCCGGGCGCGACCTCGTCGCGCACGAGCTCGGGCTGGACCTCGTCGGGGACGAGCAGCAGGACGACGTCGGCGGCGGCGGCCGCCTCGGCGATCGGGCGTGGGGCGAAGCCCTCCTCCGTGGCCGCGGCGCCGTGCTCGTCGTCGCGGTTCCCGACGATGACCGGGACACCGGAGTCGCGCAGGTTCGCCGCCTGGGCCGCGCCCTGGTTGCCGAACCCGAGGATGCCGACGGTGCGCCCGCCGAGGGCCTCGAGGTCGCCGATGTCGCCGATGTCGTCCCGGTGGATCTCCGCGTGAGCCATGCCGTCGAGCCTGACCGGGCGCCCGGCGGGAGCGCCACCCTCGGCGATTCGCGGATCTTCGCCCGGACGGAGGGGCCGGCGCCGAGTCGATCGTCCTACCGTTCGGATTGTGGGCGATGCGGTGCCGGGCGACGAGATCGACCTCTGCCGTCCCAACGGCGCGCGGGTCTACGACTACCTGCTCGGCGGCGGGCACAACTTCGCCGTCGACCGCGAGCACGCGAAGCGCCTGCTGGAGGCCAACCCCGACCAGCAGCACGGCGCGCACGCCAACCGCGCCTACCTGCACCGCGTCGTGCAGTGGTGCCTCGACCGCGGCATCGACCAGTTCCTCGACCTCGGCTCCGGCGTCCCGACCGTCGGCAACGTCCACGAGATCGCCCACCGTTACAGCCCGCTCGTCCGCGTGGCCTACGTCGACCGCGACCCGGTGGCCGTCGCGCACAGCGAGTCGATCGTCGCCGACCTCGACGCCGTGACCGTCACCCGAGCCGACCTCCGCGACCCCGACGCAGTGCTCGCGGCTCCCGGGGTCGCCGGCCTGCTCGACCTCGACCGGCCCGTCGCCCTGCTCGCCGTCGCCTGCCTGCACTTCGTTCCCGACGATGCCCGCGGCTTCATGGCGGCCTACCGCCGGCGTCTGGCGCCCGGCAGCGTCCTCGCGATCAGCCACGGCAGCGACGACGTCGACGACCCCGACCACGCCGCCCGGATGCGCGCCGTCGCGGACTCCTTCGCCGGCACCCCGAGCCCCGTGGCCCTGCGCAGCCGGGCCGAGCTGCGCGAGCTCGTCGGCGACTTCGCGATCGTCGAGCCCGGGATCGTGGACATCACCGACTGGCCGGTCGCGACCGGGAGCCGGCCGGCCGCCACCTGGGCGGTCGTCGCGGTCGCTCGCTGACCCGCTGGGTCGGCGGGACCGTCGAGCGGTGCACGCACCACTCGGGCCCCGAGCCGACCTAGCGACGCCGCCGCGGGTGGGCGACGGCCTGGCGGTTGAACGCGAGGGCCTCGTCGAGCCAGACCCGGAGCTGCTCGTCGCCGGCGAACTGCTCGGCCGGGACCGTCAGCCAGCTCGGGCCCATCGACCGGCCCGCGCCCATCTCCGCGACGGCCACCCCGTGCTCGGCGACGAGCTTCTCCGACCGCTCGGGATCGACCCGGACGAGCAGGTCGCCGCCGCGGCGGACGTTGAGCAGCATCTTGTCGTCCACCATGAACGACAGCCCGCCGAACATCGCCTTCTCCCGCCACGGGACCGGGAGCATCGCGCGGATGCGGTCGGCGGTGTCGTCCCCCATGGCCGCAGAGTGTGCCGCCCGGTTGAGGATCGGGGAACGGGATGCGCCCCGCACGCGAGCCCGACACGGCGGGACGAACCGGGACGGGCATCGTCGGCACGCGGCGCCGTGCGGCACATCCGCTCGACGCGGACAGCGGGCCTGCGCGAGGCTCGGCGGGATGACCTGGGTGCGGTGGGGGCTGCTGGCGGCGCTCACGGTCGTCGTCACCCTGGCCCTGGGTGCGGTCGGCGTCCCCTCCCCTGCGCTGTTCGCCGGGCTCGGGGTGGCGACGGTGCTCGCGCTGACCGGGCTGGGCCCGACGACGGTCGCGCGGCAGGCCACGGGCGGCGCGCAGGCCGTGATCGGCGTGGTGATCGGGCTGCTCGCGCGCCCCGAGACCCTCACCGCGGTCGCCGCGCAGTGGCTGCCGGTGCTGCTGGTCAGCCTCGGCACCCTCGCGGCCAGCATGGGCGCGGGCCTCCTGCTCGGGGTGCAGCGCGGGGTGTCCCCGCTGACCGGGATGCTCGCGCTCACCGCGGGCGGAGCGTCCGGGCTGACGGCGATCGCCCGCGACCTCGGCGGCGACGAGCGGATCGTGTCGGTGATCCAGTACCTGCGGGTCGGGCTGGTGACCGCGACGATGCCGATCGTCGCGGCCGCGGTGTTCGGGGCCGCGCACGTGGGGGTCGGCGCGCAGTCGGGCGGGGGCGCGCCCTGGTACGTCGGGCTCGCGCTCGTGGCGGTCTGCGCACTCGGCGCCCCGGTCGCGGAGAAACTGAAGGTCCCGGCCGGTGCGCTGCTCGGGCCGATGGTGATCGCGATGGGCCTGTCGCTCGGCGGGCTGACCTTCGGGGGCTCGGCGCCCGACCTGCTCGTCGACGTCGCCTACGCCGTGATCGGCTGGCAGGCCGGGGTGCGCTTCACCCGGGAGGCCCTGCGGACCGTCGTCCGGGTCCTCCCGCTGGCGACCGCGCTGATCGTCGTGATCATGGGCGTGTGCGCGGCCCTCGGGCTGCTGCTGTCCGCCCTCACCGGCGTGACGCCGCTCGAGGGCTACCTGGCGACGAACCCCGGCGGCATCTACGCCGTGCTCGCCACCGCCATCTCCTCCGGGGGCGACGTCACGTTCGTCGTCGCGGTCCAGGTGGTGCGGGTGATCCTCATGCTGCTGGTGGCGCCGCTGCTCGCGCGCCTCGCCGGCCCTCGTCGTCAGCACCACCACTTGCGCTTGCAGTAGCCGCCGGTGAGGGCGCCGTCGGGCAGGCCCTGGTCGCCGGGGGTGGGCAGGTCGATCGAGCCGTCGTCGTCGTAGTTTCCCGACGACGAGGTGGGCGCGGGCTGCGAGCACGTCCTCCCGTTGGGGTCGGCGTCGCGCAGGCCGGCGAGGTAGGAGGGGTCGGCGCCGTTCTCGACCGCGCCGGTGTGGTCGTAGGCGACCATCGACCCGCCGAAGTCCGACCCGTAGGGGAGGTCGACGTAGCGCAGGAGCCGGCCCGCCCTGTCCTTCTCGACGCCGGGTTCGGCGCGCAGCGTGACGTCCCGGCCCTCGACCAGCGACTCGGCGAGGGACGTCGCCTGCTTCCCGCCGTAGGTGGAAGCGGGACACGAATCGATCCCCAGCACGCCGATCCTCCGGCCTCCGACGAGGAGGGTGTCGCCGTCGATCACCTCGGTGACCGTGACGGTGGGCGCGGCCGCCCGGGTGGGGGCGGGCGCGGCGACGGACGTCGGGGCCGAGGAGGCCGGTGCGGGAGCGGTCGCGGCCGCCGGGGCGCTCGCCGCGGTCGTCGGGCTGCTCGAGAGATCGCTGATCGCGACCAGGCAGAACACCCCCGCCGCGATCCCCGACCACACCTTGTGTGCCGTCCGCATCGTGCCGCCCCCCGACGTCGTCGTCCCTCGCGGACCGTGTCGCTCGCCGGAGGGGATCTCGTTACCGGGTCGGCGACGCACCGTCGTCGGAGAAAGGCGCCGACCCGAATTCGCGGATCCGCTCACCGTTCCGATGGGGTGAAAGCGCTCCACTATCGCGGTGCGTCACGAAATCGTGAGCCTGCTCGGCCCGGAATGTCCCTATCGTGAGCCCCCGGGGGAAAGCGGGGGCGGACATGAGATCCATTCTGGGGGCGGCCGTGGTGGCCGGGATCGTCGGGATCGCGGCGCCGTGGGTGGCGATGGCGCGGCGGGGCACGCTCGACGAGCAGGCGTTGGCGTCGATGCGCGAGCCGGTGGTCCCGGCGCCCCGACGAGCGCCCGACGACCTGCCGGTGCGGACGGCTCCGGTCCCGCCTCGTCGTCGGGAACGGCACCGGCCGCCGAGCGACGAGGCCGGGTGCGCGACGCACCCGGTCGAGATGGTGCGACCCGGCGCCGACAGCGCGGTTCGCGACCGCTGAACCGGGTCGGACCTCCGGACGAGGCGTTGCGCCGCACACCCGGCCGGCTCGGTGCGGACGGTTTCCGAGGCGCGTTGCGCCGCGCACACGGCCGGCTCGGTCCGGACTCTCCCCGAGCGGTGTTGCGCGACGCAACGCGCGTCGGCGGCCGAGCGGCCTCGTCCGGCCGTGTGCGTCCCGCAACGCCCCGGGGCGAACCGAAGCGGGTGCGTCAGGTCGCGCGGCCGCTCGCGGCCACGCCCACCCCGAGCCCGATCATGGCGACGCCCCCGCTGGCCTCGAGCGCCGCGAGGCGGCGGGGCGACCGGGCGAGCCAGGCCCGCGCGGTGCCCGCGGTGAGCGCCCAGATGCTGTCGAGCGCCACCGCGATAGTGCAGAAGATCGCGCCGAGCAGGACGAGCTGCGGGGCGACGCTGCGCGTGGGGTCGACGAACAGGGGCAGGAACGCCACGAAGAAGATCACGGTCTTGGGGTTGAGGGACCCGACGAGGACGCCGTCGAGCACGCACCGCAGGACCCCGGCCTGCGGGGCGGGGCCGTCGGGGGCGAGCTTCCCCGCGGCGGCGTGCCGACGGCGGATGGCGGTGACGCCCAGATAGACCAGGTAGGCGGCGCCCGCGAGCTTGACGAGGGTGAACACCGTGGCCGACCGCTCGATGAGCTCGCCCAGCCCGAGCGCCACACCGACCACCTGCAGCATGACCCCGAGGGCGTTCCCGACGACCGCCGCGAGGGCTCGCAGCCGGCCGACGCTCAGCCCGCGACCGATCGCGAACATGGTGCTCGGCCCGGGGACGAGGATCAGCAGGGTGGCGGCGCCGACGAAGGCGAGGAGGCGGGGGTCCACGGTCGGTAGGAGAACACGACGCGTCGCGGAGGTCGAGCGGATAGCGCTCACCCGACGACCGGGTCGGCCTCCGCCAGCCGGTCGAGCACCCTGGTGATCCGGACGAGCGGTCGGCGCACGACCGCACCGAAGGTCGTCGGGTCGGCGTCGCGGTGCGCCGCGAGCAGGTCGCGGACGTGCCCGGGGCCCGGCGACGCTTGTCCGGCGAGCGGGCCCGCGACCGTGTCGGCGAGGGCGAGCACGACGGTGCGGGTGCGGTCGTGCATGGCGTCCCACCACGCCCGGACGTCCTCGCGGCCCGCGAGCTCCGCGACGTCGTCGGCGTAGAGCCGGACCGACGCCGCGACCTCGGCCGCGGCGTCGGCCCGGGAGGTGACCGGGTCGAGCGCGTGCCGGTATCGCCGCCGCCAGAGGGGGTTGAGCCGCACCGCGCGCCGGGCCGTGGCGAGCTTCGGCGCGAGGCCGAGGGCGCGCACCTCGGTCGTGCGGGTGCGGTCGCGCAGCTCCTCCGTCGTCGGGCCGGGGTGCGGCGCGAGCAGGTCGGCCACGGCCCGGAGGTGGTCGGCGCACTCCTGCGCGACCGCGTCGAGCTCGCGGCGGAACGACCGCACGGGGTTCGTCGGCAGGAGCAGGGGGGCGAGGACGATCGTCACCGCCGCGCCCACCGCGGTCTCCCACAGCCGCGACACGGCGTAGGCCGACGGGTCGGTGTTCGCGAACACCAGCAGCGCCGAGACCGCGACCTGCACGTTCAGCGCGCCCGCCACGCGCAGGACGACCCCGACGGCCAGCGCCACCCCGAGCACGAGCACCACGGCGAGGGTGCCGGGCCGCAGGAGGCTCAGGACGCCGACACCGATCGCCAGCCCGGCGACCACGCCGACGACGCGGCCGAGCGAGACGTCGAAGACCGTGTCGGGGGCGTCGCGCAGGGCCACGAGCGGCACGATCACCGCGAACACCGGGGGCTGGGTGGCGCCCAGCCGGACGCAGAGCTCCCAGGCCACGGCCGCCGCGACGAGGATCCGCAGGAGGACGCGCCCCTCGGTGGGCGCCGCGACGGCCACGGTGTGCGCCCGGACCCGGAGCCGTTCGACGACCGACGTCATCGGCCTCCCCTCGACCAGCGGTGATGTCCCGGCGCAGCGTCCCGTGATCCGCACGTCGGCGCGAGCAAATGTCGCGCCTCGTCGTCACGGAGGCAGGGCAGCGGAGGCAGGTCAGCGGAGCAGGAGCTGCACCAGCGCCGCGAGGCCGACTACGACGATCACCGCCCGCAGCACCACCGGCGGGAGCCGGCGCCCGATCAGCGCACCGAGCACGCCGCCGACGATCGACCCGCCGGCGATCAGCCCGACCACCGGCCACGACACCGGCGCGACCAGCACGAACACGATCCCCGAGACGAGGTTCGCGAGCATCGTCAGGACGATCTTCACCGCGTTGTGGCGCTGCAGGTCGTCGTCGAGCAGGAGCCCCATGACGCCCAGGAGCAGGACCCCCTGGGCGGCTCCGAAGTAGCCGCCGTAGATCCCGGTGCCGAACGTGGCGCCGGCGAGGGCGGGGCGCACGCGGGTGCGCGGTTCCCCGGACGTGCGGCGCGCCGCGACCCGCCGCGACACCCACGGCCCGATCACGACGAGCACGATCGCGAGCGCGATGAGGACCGGCACCACCGCGTCGAACGCGCTGGCCGGGAGCACGAGCAGCAGGAGCGAGCCGACGAGGGCGCCGACGACGGTGGGCACCGCGAGCCGCGCGACCCGCCCCCACCGTCCGACCAGCTCCCGGCGGTAGCCGACCGCGCCGGTGATCGCCCCGGGCACCAGGCCCAGGCCGTTCGAGACGTTGGCCGTCAGCGGCGGGTAGCCGAGCGCGAGGAGCACCGGGAAGGTGACCAGGGTGCCGGAGCCGACGATCGTGTTGATCATCCCGGCCCACACCCCGGCGACCGCGATGAGGACGGCGCCGCCGAGGGTCACGCGCCCATCATGACGACGGTCAGGACTGCTCGGTGGGCCGGACCAGGATCTCGTTGACCGCCACGCGCGGCGGCCGCGTGACCATGTAGAGCACCGCCTCGGCGATGTCGGACGCCTCGAGCACCGCGAGCTCGCCGAGGGAGTCGACGTCGGGGGTGTCGCCCTCGCCCTTGCCCGGCAGCTCGGTGCGGGTGATCCCCGGTTCGACGATGCCCACGCGCACGTGCGCGGGCGCCAGCTCCTGGCGCAGCGACTCGGAGAACGCCCCGACCGCGTGCTTCGTCGCGCTGTACACGGCACCCACCGGCAGCACGCGGCGTCCGGCGTCGGACCCGACGGTGACCACGTCGGCGACCCCGCGCGGCCCGGCGGCCGCCGCCACCAGCGGCTCGAGGGCGGCGTGGGTGGCGGCGAGGAGCCCGTCGAGGTTGATGCTCGTGGTCGCGAGCCAGTCGCCGAGGTCGGAGCCCCGGGCCGGGGCGAGCGAGCCGAAGCCGGCGTTGTTCACCAGGACGTCGAGCCGGCCGTGCCGCTCGACGACCTCGCCGATCGCCGCGACGGCGGCCTCCGTGTCGGCGAGGTCGACCACGTGCACGCTGGTCGTGGCGCCGTGCTCGGCCAGCTCGGCGGCGAGGTCGTCGAGCCGCTCGGCCCGGCGCGCGAGCAGCGCGACGGTGGCGCCGTGCTCGACGAGCGCCCGCGCGGTCGCCTCCCCGATCCCGCTCGACGCGCCGGTCACCGCTGCGACCACACCATCCAGATCACCCATGATCGGCGGCTACCCGTTCGCCTCGGTCCCAGCGGACGTGGTCACCACCAACTTGCCGAGCGCCGCCCGGCCGCCGAGGGCCTCGACCGCCTCGTGGGCCCGCTCGAGCGGGTAGGTGCCGCCGACCGGCGGGTCGATCGCGCCGGACTCGAGCAGGGGGACGATGCGGTCCCACTCGCGGCGCTGCGCCCCGGAACGCGGCATCGCATAGGCGCCCCAGCCCACCCCGCGGACGTCGATGTTGTTCAGCAACAGGCGGTTGACCTTCACCGTCGGGATATCGCCCGCGGTGAACCCGATGACGAGGAGCCGGCCCAGCGGGGCCAGGCTGCGCAGGGAGTCGGTGAAGCGGTCGCCGCCCACCGGGTCGACGACCATGTCGACCCCCGCTCCCCCGGTGGCCTCGGCGACGGCGTCCTTGAAGCCGTCGCTCGCCACGACCGTGTCGACGCCGAGCGAGCGGACGAACTCCGCCTTGTCCGGGGTCGAGGTGACGCCGATGACGCGGGCCCCGAGCGCGAGGGCGAGCTGGACGGTCGCCGTCCCGATGCCGCCCGCCGCGCCGTGGACCAGCACGGTCTCGCCCTCCCGGAGGCCGCCGCGGATGCCGAGCCCGAACGACATCGTCAGGTAGTTCATCGGCAGGCAGGCGCCGGCGACGAAGGAGACGCGGTCGGGCAGCGGGAACACCGACCCGGCCGGCGCGGCCACCACCTCGGCGAAGGCGCCGATCGTCGTCGTCGCGGCCACCCGCTGGCCCACGACGAACCCGCTGTCGGCGCCGGCATGGCGCACGGTCCCGGCGACCTCGCCCCCGAGGACGAACGGCAGCTCGGGCTTGTACTGGTAGCGGTTCTGGGTCAGCAGCAGGTCGGGGAAGTTCACGCCGGCCGCCGCGACGTCGATGAGCACCTCGTCGCCGGTGGCCTCGGGCTCGGGGACCTCGTCGACCGACAGGGCGGCCGGACCGTCGTGGGTCACCACTCGTACTGCGCGCACTCCTACCTCCGTGGTCGGGTGATCGGGTAGCGGGGGTTGGCGACGGCGAGCCGGCCGAGGGTGCCGCTGCGTACGGCGGCGGCGACGGCCTCGTCGTCGAGGCGGAGGGTGCCGGAGCGCAGCCCGGCGGCGAGCTCGGCGTCGTCGTGACAGCCGGTGCGGGCGAGGGCCGCCGCGTGGTCGCGCTGCAGGCCCGGGCCCAGGGCGAGCTCGCGGCGCACCACCGCGAGGCTCGTCCGGGCGACGCGGGCGAGGTAGCGGGAGCGGTCGTCGGCCGGCTCGAGCTCGTCGACGAGGAAGCCCTCGACGGCCGCGAGCAGCTCGTCGACGGTCGGACGGTCCGTCGGCGGGCGGACGGGGTGCGGTGCGACCGAGTCCGAGGGACACGGTTCGTCGGGAAGCGTCGTCCCCGGTTCGACGAGCCCGAGGAGGAGCAGCGCGTCGTGCTCCGCCTCGACCGCGCGGCGTCCCAGCACGGCGAGCTCCACCGAGGGCTCGGCGCCGGAGAGGTGGCGCTGCGCCTGCATCCGGCAGATCACCGCCCAGTGCACGCAGGCGAACACCTCCCACCAGTGGACCGCCGCCGGGTCGGGGGCCGCGCCCGCGACCTCGTCGTACCCGGCGAACAGGTCCTCCCGGGAGCCGAACCCGCCGACCTCGGGGGCGGCGCCGAACCGCCAGACCCGGGCGCACATCCAGCCCAGGTCCTCGCGCGGGTCGCCGACGTGCGCGAGCTCCCAGTCGAGCACCCCGCGCAGCCCGTCCTCGCCGACGAGGAGGTTGCCGTGCCGGAAGTCCCCGTGGACGACCGCCGGGGCCGTGGCCACCGGCGGGTGGTCGGCCAGCCAGCGCAGCCCGGCCTCGACCGCGGGGCGTGGTTCGCCGAAGGCGTCGTGCTCGGCGCGGAGCCGGGCGAGCCGGTCGTCCACCCGGTCCAGCGAGGGCACCTTCCCCGGGTCGATCGCGTGGATGCGGGCGAGCACCCGGCCCAGCTCGCGCGCCAGCCCGGCGCGGGCGGCGGCGAAGCGGTCCTCGCGCAGCAGGCGGGTCGGCAGCGTCTCGCCCTCGAGCCGGGCCAGGACGAGGTAGGGGGTGCCGACCGCGTCGCTCCCGTCGCCCGCCGCGACCAGGGCCGGCACCGGGATGCCCACCGCGGCCGCCGCCCGGAAGCACTCCGCCTCGCGGCGCATCCCCTCGGGCTGGGGCAGCCCGGGCGGGTCGCGGCGCAGCACGAGGGCCCGGTCGTCGGCGTCGAAGGCCCAGGTCTCGCGGCTCGCCCCCGCCGTGATCCGCTGCAGCCCGGTGACCGTCCGGGCGCCGAGGACGGCGGCCAGGGCGGCCGCGAGCTCGTCGCCGCCCCGTGGTGCGGTCACCGGCGGTGCCCGACGGCGTCGAGCGCGATGGCGCGGTGCCGGGCCACGACCTGCTCGGGATGGAGCGCTCCACCGGGGCGGTACCAGGTGGCGACCCCGGTGCATGCGGTCACGACGAACCGGGCCGCGTCGCGCGGGTGCGCCGTGGTGAAGACGCCCTCGCGGGTGCCGTCGCGCACCACGCGGTCGAACAGCCGCTGCTGGGCGTCGCGCTTGGCGATCACCAGGGCGCGCCCGGCCGGCTCGAGGGCCCGCAGCTCGCTGTTGCCGATCAGGCTCTCGCGCTGGGAGTCCATGTGGAAGCGCACGTGGGCGCCGACGATCGCGTCGAGCCGCGCGGCGGGTTCGTGCCCGGCGTCGTCGAGCGCGTCCTCGGTGGCGTGGAGCAGGAGGTCGAGGCTGCGGTCGCACAGGGTCACCAGCAGGCCCTGCTTGGACGCGTAGTGGTGGTAGAGCACCGCGGGGCTCGTCCCGGCCGCCGAGGCGATGTCGCGGACCGACGAGCCGTGGTAGCCGTTGACCGCCATGACCTCGACCGCTGCGGCCAGCAGCGTGGCGGCGGTGGGCTCGTCGTCGGGGCGGGTCAGCACCGTCGGGGGCGGGACAGGCGACGGAGCGGACCGGCCCGGGGCGACGACGCGGGGCATGCCCGGCACCGTAGCGCGCCGAACGGTCGTTCAACGACCTCGTGATCTGGTGGTCAGCGCCGTCCGCTGGAACCCCCGGACACGTGCTCCGTCGCGCCGGTGCCGTGTCCGATCGCGCTACCGGGGGCCGCGCTCGAGACGCTCGCGGTCCCGGACCCGCGATCGCGGCGGGGCGAGGAGGAGCATCGCGACGGCATGGTCGAGGTCGAGCCACTCGTGCTCGGCGCCGAAGGCGACGTGGTCCCGCGTGCGGGCGAGGTAGTCGCGGAGGGCCGCCTCGGGTGCGCGGAACACGGCGCGCTCCCCGGGCCACCGCAGCTCGATCTCGACCTCCCGGCCCGGCGTGGGCGTGTCGAGGGGGCGGAGGCGGACGTCGCCCTCGCCGGCCGCCTCGATCAGGCCCTGGGCGAGGAGCGCGCGGGAGAAGCGCCACACGACCTCACCGGTGTCGACGGTCTGGAACGCGAGCGCCACCGCGTAGGGATCGACCCCGGCGTAGCGCAGCTCGACCTGGGCGGGCACCGGAGGTCGGTGTCCGCGCACGAGCTCGAGGACGACGGGAACGCGCACGAGGACGTCGTGTCGCATGGCACGGCCTTTCACGAGGAAGGTCTGGTGGCGGTGGGGCGGCGAGCGCTCCCGCGAGGTTCGGAGCCACGCGGAGGACCGGCGACGACCACGCGCGGGGCACACCCCGCGACATCCGCAACGGATGGCGCGATGAGCCGCCCCCTCGTACGGCCCATCGCCCGCGGTACTCGACGACGTGGCCCCACGCGTGATCGCCAGGGTCGGCCGACCCGGGTAGCGCACTACCTCGGAGCCGGACGACCGGTCCGGAGGAGACAGGCGCGCGCGGACGGCCCTCGCCCCGGACCGGCTCGCCCCCGTCGCGCTGCACGTCGGTCGCGAGGACCGGGCGAGCGCGCCGGGAGCGTCAGGTCGGGGGCACGGGCCGACGGGGCCTGTCCCGGGAACTGACGGGGACTCGACGGGACGACCGCCGGCCGCACTGGGCGGACGGCGGACGTCGAGGCGTCAGTCGGGCCCGATGGCGACCTCGGGGAACCACCACGAGAGCCGGCGCCCGCAGGCGACGAGCACCAGGCCGGCCAGGATCGCCGGAAGTGCGAGGGGGTCGGTGAGCACGCCGGTCAGGCCGAGCGCGCCCGGGCCTGCCGAGGCGCCGGCCGATCCGGTTCCGGCAGGGGCCGCCGGAGCGGCGGGAGCCCAGGGCGCAGGCGCACCGGGGAGTCCGGGCTCGGACACGGGGCCGACGACCGCAGTGACCGTGGACCACGGCGCGCTCGGCGAACCGGAACCCAGGGGCGGTGACACGGCGAGGCCACTCGGGACCGGGTTGCTCCCGTTCCCACCGGCGACTGCTGGGTGCGCCGGTATCGAGGGCAACCGGTTCGCGTCCGTCCGGGGCGCGAGGAGCGGTGACGCCGTGCGCCCCGCGACTCCGGCCGCGGTGACAGCCACGGTCGGGGCGATCCCGCCCAGCGCGTCGCGCGGCAGGCCGAGGGCGGTCGTGCCGAGGGCGCCGACCGTTCCGATCAGGCCCGTCGTGGTGTCGGTCAGCCCGGTGACCGTGCCGCCGAGGAGGCCAGTGGTGTCGCCGATGGCGCTCGCGCCGAGGGCGCCGACCGTCCCGATCAGGCCCGTCGTGGTGTCGGTCAGCCCGGTGACCGTGCCGCCGAGGAGGCCAGTGGTGTCGCCGATGGCGCTCGCGCCGAGGGCGCCGACCGTCCCGACCAGGCCCGTCGTGGTGTCGGTCAACCCGGTGACCGTGCCGCCGAGGAGGCCACCGGTGTCGCCGACGGCCCTCGTCCCGATGACGCCGACCGTGCCGGTCAGGCCCGCCGTGGTGTCGGTCAGCCCGGTCACTGTGGCGCCGAGCAGGCCACTCGTGTCGTCGATGGCGTTCGTGCCGAGGACGCCCACGGTGCCGGTCAGGGCCGTCGTGGTGTCGGTCAGCCCGGTGACCGTGCCGCCGAGCACGCGACCGGTCCGGTCGACCACCCCGGAGGGCTGGAGGAGCGTGTCGGGCACGGTGACGACCGGGGTGAGCAGCGACGACACGGCGGGGGCCGCGTCAGCCACGGCCGAGGTCAGGGTTGCCGTCGGCGCGAGGACCGACCGGGGTTCCGTCGTGGTCCTGGTGGCGGCGGTCGTGGTCGCGGCGGTGGCGGTCGCGACAGCTGAGGTCGCCTTTGCTGCGGTCGCCTTTGCGGTGGTGGTCGCCTTCGCCGCGGTGGTCGCCTTCGCCGCGGTGGCCTTCGCCGTGGACGTCGCCTTCGCCGTGGTCGCCTTCGCCGTGGTGGTCGCCTCCGCCGCGGTCGACTTGACCGCTGAGGTGGCCGTCGACGTCGCCTTCGCCGTGGAGGTCGCCTTCGCCGCAGTCGCCTTGACCGCTGAGGTGGCCGTCGACGTCGCCTTCGCCGCGGTCGCCGTCACCGAGGTCGTCACGCTCGAGGTCGACGTGGCCGGGGTCGCCTTGTCCGAGCTCGCCTTGTCCGAAATCGCCTTGTCCGAGGTCGGCTTCGCTGACGTCGACTTGCCCGACTCGGCCTTGTCCGAGCTCGCCTTCGCTGGGGTCGACTTGCCCGACGTCGACTTGCCCGACGACGACTTGCTCGACGACGAATCAGCCGAGCTCGCCTTCGTCGAGGCCCCCTTGCCCGTGACCGCGTGGACCGCGGAGCTCACGGTGCCGGTCGAGGAGCCACTGCCGCCGCCGGAGGAACCCTCCTCGTCGCCGGCCGCCGAGGCGGGACCGGCAAGCAGGAGGCCGGCGAGGAGGAACGCGCCCAGCAGTCCGACGAGCAGCACCAGACGGCGGAGGAGACGGGGCACGAGCGAGTGGACCTCGTCCACGTCTCCACCCCCTCGATGTTCCGGTCGACCCGTGCCGGATTGAGGCGGTGGGTGACACCCTTTCCCGCATCGTCGGGCCACCGGACACACACCTCAGGCAACGATGAGTACCGCCCAGCCTCCGGACAGTGAGGTCAAGTGACGGGAATCACAGGTATTCGCGGGCAACCACTCGCATTGGGCTGTATCCGTTGCTGCCGTCGGTGGCTCGCTCGCTCGTCCGGGCCCTGACGGTGGCGGTGGCCCCCCTCGACCTCGACGACCCGCGACACCCCCGCGCCACCCTTGGTCCGCACCCGTCCCGCGGGGTACAACACCCTGCGCCGGGGTCCTCGTCGAGTCCCGCCGGCCGTCGTCGGGAAGAACCTTGAAGCACGTGCGCCGGGAGATGCTGCGATGACCACGCTCGACCCCGACGTCGAGATGCTCCTGCACGACCTCGACGCCTTCATCGACGCCGAGATCGTCCCGCTGCAGGCCCAGGACGACAACGAGCGCTTCTTCGACCACCGCCGCGAGTTCGCGCGCACCGACGTCGAGGCCGGCGGACTCCCCCGGCCCGAGTGGGAGGCGCTGCTCGCCGAGGCCTCCCGCCGCGCCGACGCCGCGGGCTTCTTCCGCTACTCGCTGCCCGCGGACCTGGGCGGGCAGGACGGCACCGAGTCGGCCATGGCCGCGATCCGGGAGCACCTCGCGCACCGCGGGCTGGGGCTGCACAACGACCTGCAGAACGAGCACAGTGTCGTCGGGAACCTCGTCTTCGCCCACCTGCTGCACCTCTACGGGACGCCCGAGCAGCGGGAGGAGCTCGTCGAGGACGTCATCACCGGGCGGCGGGCGCTCGCCTTCGGGCTCACCGAGCCCGAGCACGGCAGCGACGCCACGTGGATGGAGACGACCGCCCGCCGCGACGGCGACGACTGGGTGATCGACGGCGCGAAGCGCTGGAGCACCGGGGTGCACCGCGCGAGCCACGAGATGGTGTTCGCCCGGACCTCCGGGGAGCCCGGCAGCGCCCGCGGCCTGTCGGCCTTCCTGGTGCCCACCGACTCCCCCGGCTTCGAGGTCCCCTTCTACTGGTGGACGCTCAACATGCCGACCGACCACGGCGAGGTGGTCCTGCGCGACGTCCGCGTCCCGGGCTCGGCGCTCTTCGGCGGGGAGGGCCAGGCCCTGGACGTCGCGCAGACGTTCGTCCACTCCAACCGCATCCGGCAGGCCGCCTCCAGCCTCGGGGCCGCGCAGTACTGCATCGACCGGGCAGTGGAGTACGCCCGGGAACGGCACACGTTCGGCCGGCCGCTGGCGAGCCGGCAGGCGATCCAGTGGCCGCTGGTCGAGCTGCACACGGAGGCGACGATGCTCCGCGCCCTGATCCGCGACACCGCCGCCGAGCTCGACGAGTGCCACCGTGAGGGCCGGTCGGAGGTGACGGTCGGGCACCACGTCTCGATGTGCAACTACCGCGCGAACCGCCTGGTCTGCGAGGCCGCCGACCGCGCCATGCAGGTGTTCGGCGGCCTCGGCTACTCCCGCCACGAGCCCTTCGAGCACATCTACCGCCACCATCGCCGGTACCGCATCACCGAGGGCGCGGAGGAGGTGCAGATCCGCCGTGTCGCCGGTCAGCTCTTCGGATTCCTCTGACGCCGTCCTCACCACGGGTCCCGACGACGAGGGCGTCCGGACGCTCACGATCAACCGTCCGCGTCGGAAGAACGCGCTCGACGTCGACGGCTGGGCCGCGCTCGCCGACCACCTCGCCGCCTCCGCGGGCGACGGCTCCCGCGCCCTGGTCATCCGCGGCGCGGGGGGCGACCTCTGCGCCGGGGCCGACCTCTCGGGCGACGAGCCAGGCGACCACCCCCTCGAGCGGATGCGCCGCATCAACCGCGTGCCGCTGACCCTGCACGAACTGCCGGTCCCGACGATCGCCGTGGTCGACGGGGTCGCCGTCGGCGCCGGGTGGAACCTCGCGCTGGGCTGCGACCTCGTCGTCGCGACCCCGCGCTCGCGGTTCTCCCAGATCTTCGCCCGACGAGGCCTCTCGCTCGACCTCGGCGGGTCCTGGCTGCTCCCCCGCATCGTCGGGATGCAGCAGGCGAAGCGGCTCGCGCTGCTGGCCGAGATGATCGACGGCGCGGAGGCGTACCGGCTCGGGCTGGTCACCTACCTCGTGGAGCCCGACGAGGTCGACGGGGTGGTCGCCGACCTCGCGTCCCGCCTGGCCGCGGGCCCGCCGGTCGCGCTGGCCCAGACCAAGGAGCTGCTGCACTCCGCGGTGGAGTCGACGCTGGCCGAGGCGCTGGCCAACGAGGCCCGCGCCCAGGCGGTGAACCTGGCCGGGGACGACGCGGCGGCGGCGTTCGCGGCGTTCCGGGAGAAGCGCGAGCCCCGCTTCACCGGTGGGTGGGCCCCGGACCGCGGTCAGGACTCCGGGGCGTAGTCGTCCCAGCTCGGCATCGGCCCGCCGTGCAGGCTCGCGGTGAGGCGGTCGAGGTACCAGTTCCAGCCGGCCTCGACGTCGGGGTTGCGCTCGCCGTCGGGCAACGACTGCGCGAAGACGAGCACGGCGCCGTCGCCGTCGGGCTCGACGGTGAGGTCGAGGTGCCAGGAGTCTCCGCCGTCCCCCACGGGCAGGTCGACGACGAGCCGCCGGGGCGGGTCGCACACGCGGATCGCGACCTCCGTCGGCTCGTCGACCTCGCCGCCCGCGTCGACCTCGCCGGTCATCGTGAACGACACGGTGCCGCCCTCGCGGGGCTCGCCGGTCCAGGTGCCGATCCAGCGCCCGAGCCGCTCGGACTCGGTGACCGCCGCCCACACCTCCTCGACGGGGTCGGGATAGCGGCGCCGCAGGACCATGGCGGTGCCGCCGTCGTCGGTGCGGACGATCTCAGCCGGTGGTGCGACCACGGGGGTCTCCTTCGTCGGTGGCGGCTTCCTGCCGGCGACGGTGCCGCCGTCCGCGCGCCATCTCGGTGTCGAGGGCGTCGAGCCGGGCCGCCGGGCCGGGAACGCTCGTCGCGGTGGTCGTCGTCAGGGGCCGGAAGCGCTCCAGCCACGTGTCGAGCTCGCCCAGCGGGCGCCGGTCGAGGGTGTAGATGCGCTCCTGCCCGGCGACCCGGGAGGTCACGAGCCCCGCCTCCCGCAGCAGGCGCAGGTGGCGGCTGACCGCGGGGCGGGTGATCGTCGGGAAGGCGCGGGCGATCTCGCCCGCCCCGAGCTCGCCGTCGACCAGGCGCTCGACGATCTCCCGGCGGACCGGGTCGGCGAGGGCCTGCAGGACGAGCACCCCGAACATGTAACCAGTGCTTTAATGAACGAGCAAGTTACGCACGACGAGGAGGCGACGATGACGGCGTTCACCGACCTGTTCGGGATCGAGCACCCGATCGCCCTCGCCCCCATGGGCGGAGCGGCCGGCGGGGCGCTGGCCGCGGCGGTGTCGAACGGCGGCGGGCTCGGGCTGCTCGGGGCCGGGTCGGCGCGCGACCCGGCGTGGGTGGAGCGCGAGCTCGACCTCCTCACGGCGGGCACCACCGCGCCGTGGGGCATCGGCTTCCAGTGCTGGGCCGCCCCGCCGGCGCTGGTCGCGCGGACGCTGGAGCGCGGCCCGGCGGCGGTGATGCTCGCCTTCGGCGACCCCGCACCGTTCCTCGGCGCGATCCGCGACAGCGGCGCCCGGCTGATCATGATGGTCACCGACGTCGCCGAGACCCACCGCGCGCTCGAGGCGGGCGCCGACGTGATCGTCGCGCAGGGCACCGACGCCGGCGGGCACGGCGGGTCGCGCGGCACGATCGGGTTCGTCCCGGCCGTCGTCGACCTGGCCGGGCCGACGCCGGTGCTCGCCGCCGGCGGGATCGCGGACGGGCGCGGGCTGGCGGCGGCCCTCGCGCTCGGCGCCTCCGGAGTACTGCTGGGCACCCGGTTCCTCGCGAGCCCCGAGGCGCTGCAGACCCCCGCGGCCGCGAAGGCGCTGCTCGACGGCCTGGGCGAGGACACGGAGCGGTCGAGCGTGCTCGACATCGCCCACGAGTCGGGGTGGCCCGCCCGCTGGACCGGGCGCGCGCTGCGCACCCCGTTCACCGACCGGTGGCGCGACCACGAGGACGCGCTGCGGGCCGACCCCGACGCCCGGCGCGCGTTCCGGGCCGCCGAGGAGCGCGGCGACCCGGAGGCGGCGGTCGTCTGGGCCGGCGAGGGCCTCGACCTGATCAGCGACCTGGTGCCGGCGGCCGACCTCGTCGGGACCGTCGCCCGGGAGGCGGCGTTCGCCGCTGCGCGGCTCGTGCGTGCTTTTCCGTCCCCGGACACGGAGAAGCACGCACGAGGGCGCTAGCCGACACCTCCGGTCAGACGGCGATCCGCCCGCCGTCGGCCGGGAGCACGGCCCCGTGCACGAAGCTCGCCTCGTCGGTGGCGAGGAAGGCGATCGCGGCGGCGATCTCCTCGGGCTGCGCGGGCCGCCCGGCGGGGCCACCGGCGGCGAGCGCGTCGAGGCCCTCGCCCATCCCGACGGTGCCCTCGGTGCGCGTCGGGCCCGGGCTGACCGCGTTCACGCGCACCCCGGCGGGGCCGAACTCGGCCGCCCACGACTTGGTCAGCAGGACCAGCGCCGCCTTGCTCGCCCCGTAGAGACCGGCGCCGGCCATCCCGAACTCCGCGACCATCGTCGTGACGTTGACGATCGCCCCGTGCCCGCGGGCGGCCATCCCCGGCGCCAGGGCCGCGACGAGCATGTAGGGCGCCTTGACGTTGACCGCGAACAGCTCGTCGACGTCGCCGGGCTTCGTGTCCGCGGTGGCGCCGAACGGGAAGAGCCCCGCGCTGTTGACCAGGACGTCGACGCGGCCGCCACCCAGCTCGGTCGCACGCTCGGCGAGGTGCTGCACGCTCGCGTCGTCGTGGAGGTCGGTGGCGACGAAGTCGGCGCGGCCCCCGTCGGCCCGGATGGCGGCGACCGCCGCGTCCCCGCGCTCCTGGTCCCGCCCCGACACCACCACGTACGCGCCCAGCGCGGCGAGCCGACGCGCGGTGGCCCTGCCGATGCCGCTCGTGCCGCCGGTGACGAGGGCGGTGGAGCCGGTCAGGTCGCTGCTCATGGGGAGCCTCCTCAAAGATTGGATCGTTCGTTCCAGACTCTGCTCCTCCGATTTTGGAGTGTCAACTCCAGTCTTGTCGTAGGCTGTGGGTGTGACGGACGAGGTCGCGGCGGCGCCGCGGAAGCTGACGGTGAAGGGGCGGGCCACCCGGGCGCGCATCGTGGCGGCCGCGGCGGAGCTCGTGTTCGCCCACGGGGTCGCGCGCACCGGGATCGACGACGTCCGGCAGCGGGCCGGGGTCAGCGCGTCGCAGCTCTACCACTACTTCACGGACAAGGACGACCTCGTCCGCGCCGTCATCGCCCACCAGACCGACGGGGTCCTCGACGCGCAGCAGCCGCTGCTCGACCACCTCGACAGCTTCGAGGCGCTCGAGCGCTGGCGCGACCTGCTCGTCGACCTGCAGGAGCAGCGGCACTGTCAGGGCGGCTGCCCGATCGGCTCGATCGCCGCGGAACTGGCCGACGACGACCCGGTGGCCCGCGCCGACCTCGCGGACGGGTTCGAGCGGTGGGAGGCGCCGATCCGGGCGGGGCTCGCCCGGATGCGGGAGCGGGGCGACCTCCGGGCCGACACCGACACCGACGCGCTCGCCCTGGCGCTGCTCGCCGCGCTGCAGGGCGGGCTGGTGCTGACCCAGACCCGCCGCAGCACCGAGCCGCTGCGCACCGCGCTCGACGCGATGCTGGCCCACGTCCGCGCGGCCGCTGCGTGAGCGGTCGCCACGTCGGCCCGTGCGCCGGTCCTAGAGGCGCTTCGGCGTCACCGCCGTGAGCCGGGCCCGCAGCGAGGCCGGCACCTCCCAGCCCTCGTCGGGAAGGCCGGTCTCGCTGGCGTCGTAGGCGGCGGCCGCGGCGAGCAGCGCCGGCAGGTCGTCGCCGGACACGGCGGAGAAGCGGACCCGCGGCTTGCCCGGCCCGTCCATCGCGACGTTCGCGAGGTGCGGGCACCCGCCGAGGCACGGCACGTGGCGCACGCGCACCGGGCCCGACCCGCTGAGCAGCGGGTCTAGCGCGGCACCGAACGAGCCGGTGTCGGCGTGGTCGCGCGGACAGGTGCGGCAGACCAGCAGCGGCATCGGTGCTCCTCCCCCCGGCCCGGGGCGCTCAGGCCCGGACGGCGGTCGACTCGTGGGCGGCGGCGTCGAGGAAGGCCGACGACGTGGCACAGGCCGCGCAGATGGCGTCGTGACCGTGCGAGGGATCGCGGTCCATCTCCACGGCGACGTAGGACTTGTGGCAGACGTGGCAGCGGACGCGGTCGGTCCACACGTCCTCCACCTCGTGGCGGGGGTCGTGCGGCCGGAGGGCGGCGGTGGTCGCCCGCCCGTTCGTGCGTGCTTCTCCGGGGGGAGGCGGGACCGACGCGGGAGGGCGGCCGGCGACGAACGGGCGCGCGAACAGGGCCGGCGCGGCGGTGTGCACGCGTCGGCTGGGGCGGTGTGAGGGGTGGGTGCGTGCGTGCGTTCCCGTGCCTGAACACGGGAACGCACGCACGAGAGCGTCAGCTCGAAGCGCTACGGGCGCGCCTCGACGTACTCCCGGGTCCGCTCGGTCACCGGACCGGCGGGGTCGTCGAGACCGCGGTGCGTCACCAGCGGGCTGTCCTCCTTGTGGAAGCGCCCGTCCTTCATGATCGCGTGCAGCTTGTCGTGGTCCTGCAGGATCGTGATGTCCTCGAGCGGGTCGCCGTCGACGAGGATCAGGTCGGCGAGGTAGCCGGGCTGGACCTTCCCGAGCTCGTCGGGACGCAGCATGATCTCGCCGCCCCACGCGGTGGCCGAGATGATCGCCTCCATCGGCGTGAAGCCGAGGCGCTCGACGAAGTGCTCGAGGTCGCGCGCGTAGGTGCCGTGCGGGGTCCACGCGAAGCCGTAGTCGCCGCCGGGCAGCAGCTTGATCCCGCGCCGGTGCATCTCGCGCAGCCCCTCGGTGGCCTGCTCGAGCTCCTTCTTGTAGCCGACGGCCTCGGCGGCCTCCTGCGGGAAGCCGAACGCCTCGGCTTCGTAGAGGGTCGCGACGAGCCAGTTGATCCCGGGGGCGACGAACACCCAGTCCTTGTTGGCCTCGAGCATGTCCATGCCCTCGGCGTCGGTGAAGCTGGCGTGGTAGACGATGTCGACGCCGTGCCGGACGCACATCTTCACGCTCTCCGCGGAGCGGGCGTGGGCGCAGACGCGCTTGCCGCGGCGGTGGGCCTCGGCGACGGCGGCCGCGACCTCCTCGTCGGAGAAGTAGGTGTCCTCCGCGCGCTGGGTGCCGGTGATCTCCTCGCCGGTCATCGAGAGCTTGATCTGGTCGACGCCGAGGTCGATGAGCTCGCGGACGGCCTTGCGCATGCCCTCGGGGCCGTCGGCGAACTTGGTGATCGACTTGATCAGGGCCCCGCCGGTCACGGCGATCTCGGGGCCGTTGGCGAGGTAGCGCGGGCCGGGGATGCGCCCGGCGTTGATGGCGTCGCGGCAGACGACGTCGAGGCGCTCCTTCGCCGACGCAGCGCCGAGACACATCGTGTAGCCGGAGTCGATGTAGGTCCTGGCCGACTCCATGGAGAAGAGCAGGTGCTCCTCGACCGGCATCGTGCCCAGACCGTCGAGGTCGGCGGAGTTGTTCCAGCTGAAGTGGGTGTGCGCGTCGCACAGCCCCGACATCAGGGTGCGGCCGCGGCCCTCGACGACCTGCGCGTCCCCGGCGCGCGTCGGGTCGACGGTGCCCACGGCGGCGATGCGGTCGTCCTCGACGAGCACGTCGCCGGGGTAGGGTGCGGCCCCGGTGGAGTCGAGGACGGAGACGTTGCGGAACAGGACCTTGCTCATGGCGGGCTCCTCGTCGGCGAGGGTTCGATGGGGTCAGAAGAACTTGAGGAGGTGCTCGGTCACGTCGTTCGGCCGCTCGAGCGCGGTCCAGTGGCCGCAGCCGGGGAGGACGTCGAGCGTCGCGGCGCCGTGCGCCTCGGCGAGCGCCTCGCTGATCGCGGGCTTCCCGACGCCGTCGTCGGCGCCGGTGACGAGCAGCAGCGGCAGCTGCGGGTCGACCGGGCCGGGGTCGGGGGCGCCCGCGAGCGCCTCGCACGAGCGGGCGTAGCCCTCGGGGTCCTGCCGCAGGACGAGCTCGCGGACGAGGGCGGCGGTGGCCGGGGCGTCGCGGCGGGTGACCTCGGAGGTCGCGTTGGTCATCACGGCGTCGGCGATCGCGGACATCTCGCCGGCGCGGGCCTTCGCGGCGCGGTCGTGCTGGCCCTGCTGCCCCGCCTCGGGCAGCGGTGCGGGGACGGCACCCAGGAGCGCCAGGTGCGAGACGAGCTCGGGGCGGGTGGCCGCCAGGAGCCGGACGGTGATCGTGGCCATCGAATGCCCGACCACGCGGGCCGGGCCGGCGTCGAGCTGCTTGAGCAGGTCGGCGAGGTCGTTGGCGAAGCTCTGGATGGACAACGTGCCCGAGACCGGGGAGCGGCCGGAGCCCTCCATGTCGGGGCGGACGACGGTGAAGCGCTCGGCCAGCGCGGCGACCTGCGGCTGGTAGAAGTTCGAGGTACCGCCCAGGCCGTGCACCAGCAGCACCACCGGCCCGTCGCCGGTGATCTCGACCGCCAGGTCCTTGCCGTTGACGTCCACGTACTCGTCCTCCTGGGTGTTCAGCGGATGGTGTTGCGCAGGGCGCCGAGGCCGGTGATCGCGCACTCGACGACGTCGCCGGGCTGCAGGAACCGCGGCGGGTCGAACCCGATCCCGACGCCGGCCGGGGTGCCGGTGGCGATGACGTCGCCGGGCAGGAGCGTCATCCCCGCGGAGAGCACGCGGATGAGCTCGGGGACGTCGAAGATGAGGTCGGCGACCGGCGCCTTCTGGCGCGGCTCCCCGTTGACCGTGGACGAGACCTCGAGCGCGGCGAGGTCGCCGACCTCGTCGGCGCTGACCGCCCAGGGGCCCATGGGGGCGTGGGTGTCGAGCGACTTGCCCAGCAGCCACTGCTTGTGGTCGCGCTGCACGTCGCGGGCGGTCACGTCGTTGACGATCGTGTAGCCCCAGACGTGGCCCATCGCGTCGTCGCGGGAGATGCCCCGCCCGCCGACGCCGATGATGACGGCCAGCTCGGCCTCGTAGTCGAGCTCGCCCGTGACGCCCGGGTGGGCCTCGACGTCGTCGTACGGGCCGGTCACCGAGGTGGTCGCCTTGGAGAAGACGATCGGCCTGGCGGGGAGGTCCTCGGACCGGTCGGGACTGTCGTAGCCCGAGCGGCCGAACTCGGCGACGTGCTCGCGGTAGTTCTTGCCCACCGCGAACAGGTCGCGGCGCGGCACGGGGAACGGCGCGCGGAGGGTCGGGCGCTCGACGACGACGAGGTCGTCGGCGTCCGCGATCCGCGAGGCGAGCGACCCCCACTCCTCGATCACCGCGAGCAGCGACCTGTCCCCCACCACCGGGGTGAGGTCGAGGATCCTCGACTCGTCGTGCGCGTCGACCAGGCCCACGGCCTCGCGCCCCGCCACGTAGGTCACCAGCTTCACGCGGCACTCCCACCCGAACCAATCACGACCAATACGGTGTGTGGTGGCTCATTGTTCGACGGACCCCGACGTTACGACGGGGTGCATGCCGAGCCAAGCGAGAATTGGTCTAATATTGGTGCGCATGACGACGAGTGCGGAGGCCACCCCGGTGGTGCGGCTGCGGGCGCTCCTCGACCGCCAGGTCGCCGAGGGGACGCTCGGCACCGGCGCGAAGATCCCCACCGAGCGCGCGCTGGCCGAGACGCTGCAGACCTCCCGCACCGCCGTGCGCGCGGCCCTGGCGGAGCTGGAGCGCGAGGGCCGGATCACGCGGCACGTCGGCCGCGGCACGTTCCTCGCCGACCTCGAGGCCGACGCCGACCTCCCGCCCGCGGCCCGCGGCACCGTGCAGACGAGCCCGGCGGAGATCATGGCGACCCGCCTGGTCCTCGAGCCGGAGATCGCGGCGCTCGCCGCGCGGCACGCCACCCCGTCCGACCTCGAGCACGTCGAGCACTGCCTGCGCCGCGGCAACGCGACCAGCACCTACGAGGAGTTCGAGGCCTGGGACTCGGCGCTGCACCGGGCGATCGCGGCGGCGGCGCACAACGGTCTGCTGCTGCGGCTCTTCGACACCATGAACGCGGCCCGCGACCTCCCGGTGTGGGGCAGCATCAAGCGGCGCTCGGCCTCACCGGCGCGGCGCTGCGGGTACGAGGACCAGCACGGCGAGATCGTGGCCGCGCTGGCCGAGCGCGACGCCGACGCGGCGCGGGACCACATGCGGGCCCACCTCGTCGACGTCCGCACGAACCTGCTGGGGTTCGCCTAGCGACTCGCGTGGGCGTCAGCGCGACGTGAGCACCGGGTAGTCGGGCAGCTCGATGGCGTCGGAGCGGGGCCGGGTGAGCGCCGAGAACAGGCCCCCGAAACGGCTGCTGACCTCCGCGGCCGCGCGGAAGGCGACCCGCTGCAGCGCCACGCCGGCCCGGCTCCTCGGGTTCACCGCCTTGAGCATCGCGGGCTTCACGTCCTGGACCTCGTCGATGAACGGCCGCATGAGCTGCTCGTAGCGCTCGAGCGCCACGCGGTGGTCGGGGTTCGCGTCCAGCTCGCCCGCGAGGATGTACGCGCCGGTCAGCGCGGTGCTCGTGCCCGTGCCGAACGGCCCGGCGGCCCAGGCGGCGTCGCCGAGCAGCACGCGCCGGCCGGTGCTCCAGCGCGGCAGCCGCACCTGGGCGACGGCGTCGAAGTACATCGGGGCGTCGTCGAGGGCGGCCAGCACGCGGGGCCCCTCCCACCCGACGTCGCCGAGGGTGCGGCGCAGGATCGCGATCTGGCTGTCGCGGTCGAGGGCCTCGAGCCCGCGCACGTCGGACATGAACGAGAGCATCGCCCTCGTCGTGCCGCGGTTGTCGGGGCGCAGGCTGACCCCGCCGGTGCCGGTGGTGTGGTACCAGCGCCACCAGCGGTCGTCGTCGGGCGTACGGGGGATCGTCGCGTAGGCGACGTAGAGGCCGAGCTCCTTGAGCTCCGCGTCGGGCACGACGAGGTCGCGGGTCCGCGACCGGGTGCCCTCGGCCACGACGACGACGTCCGCGTCGATCCGCGCGCCGCTCTCGAGGGTCGCGGTGACGCGGTCGTCGTGGTCGACGAGGTCGGTGATCCGGTCGCCGAAGCGGTACTCGGTGTCGTCGGCGGTGCGGTCGTAGAGGACCCGCGCGAAGTCGCCGCGCAGGATCTCGAGCTCCGCGGTGGCGCCGTCGGTGTCGTTCTCCCCCGCCGGGAACTCCGCGATCGCCCGGCCGCGCTCGTCGACGAAGCGCGTCCCCACCTCGGTGGTGGTCGCGGCGAGCAGCACGTCCTCGATGCCCATGCGGCGGGCGACCTCACGGCCGGCGCCCCGCAGGTCGACGTTCTGGCCCTCCTCGCGCAGCCGCGGGGAGCGCTCGACGACGGTGGTCCGCCAGCCGCGGGCGTTGAGCTGATGGGCGAGGGCGGGACCGGCGATGCTGGCTCCGGAGATCAGTGCGTGGCGGGTCACGACGTCCGGCTACCCGTTCCCTAGAATGTCTAACTATCAGCGACGGACAGGAGGATCGCGTGGACCCGGAGGACCGGATCGCCCGGCTCGACGAGACGACGCTCGCGGTCCGCGACCTGATCGGCGCCTCGCGCGACCTCGCGACCCGCATGGCGAAGGTGATGGCGATCAACGCCACCGACATGACCGCGATCCACCTGCTCACCGAGCAGGGGCCCATGGGGGCGGCCCAGCTCGCGGAGCGCCTCGGGATCCGGTCGGCCTCGGCGACCGTGCTGGTGGACCGCCTCGAGCAGGCCGGGCACGTCGAGCGGGTGCGCGACACCACCGACCGCCGCCGCGTCACCCTCACCGCCACGGCCGCCGCGCGCCGAGCCAGCCTCGAGGCCTGGCTGCCCGCGATCCTCGACCTCGACGAGGTCTGCCGCACCCTCTCCGACGACGAGGCCGCCCTCGCCCGGGACCTCCTGCGCCGGCTGACGGCCACGATGGAGGGCGCCGCGCGGGGCTGAGGCGGCCGGAGCGAACGGCACTCTCGCGCACACAGACGCAGCGGGAGTGCCGCTCGCTCCACTTCGGAGGGTCCTCAGCCGAACCGCTGGCTGCCGACCACCCGCAGGAGGTCCAGCTTCTCCCGGGCGTCGGTGCCCTCGGTGGGGAAGTAGGCCAGCACGACGAGGTCGTCCTCCGGGGTCAGCAGGACCTCGCAGGTCAGGTGGAGCAGGCCGACCTCCAGGTGGTGGAACCGCTTGCGGTCGAACCGGCGGGGGCCCACCTCGTGGCGCTCCCACAGCGTGCGGAACTCCTCGCTGCGCTCGAGCAGGTCGCCGACCAGGGCGGCGACGTCGGCGTCCCCGGCGCGGCGCGCGTGGGTCGCGCGCAGGTCGCGGACGTGCGAGGCGGACAGCCGCGGCCGGTCCTCCTCGGGGACCCACGCGCGCATCGCGGGGTCGGTGAACCACTCGCGGACCGGGTTGCCGTCGCGGCGCGGGCCGAAGACCGCGTCGGCGAGGGGGTTCTGGACGAGCGCGTCGTGCAGGTCCGTGCCGATGCGCGCCGGGACGTCGGTGAGGTGGTCGAGCAGGCTCAGCAGCCCGGGGCGGATGTGCCGGCCGGCGAGGCGGGGCGGCGGGGTGAGTCCGGCGAGGTGGTGGAGGTGGTCGCGGGCGTCGAGGTCGAGGCGCAGGGCCCGGGCGAGGCTCCCGACGACGGGCCCGGACGGGTGCGGTCCCCGGCCCTGCTCGAGCCGCGAGTAGTAGTCGGCCGACACGCCCGCCAGCTGCGCCACCTCCTCGCGCCGCAGGCCCGGGGTGCGTCGCCGGGCCCCGGGCGGCAGCCCCACGTCGGCCGGGTGCAGCAGCTCGCGGCGGCGCCGCAGGAAGTCGGCGAGGCCGCGGCGGTCGATCACGTCCGCCAGCATCGGCGCCCGGGCGCCGCCCAGCCAGGGTCGGGCGGTCCCTGGTTGGGCCGGACCTGCCTGTCGTCCTCGTCCCGGCGCAGGGTGGCGGCCATGACCACACGCCAGCTCGGCACCACCGGCCCCGTCGTCTCCTCCCCCGCCCTCGGCACCATGGGCCTCTCCGGCGCCTACGGGGCGGTCGACGAGGACGAGGGCGTCCGCGTGATCCACGCCTACCTCGACGCGGGCGGCACCCTGCTCGACACCGCCGACTTCTACGGCTCCGGCCACAACGAGTTACTCATCCGTCGTGCCCTGGCGGACCGCTCCCGCGACGACGTGGTGCTCTCGCTCAAGTTCGGGGCGATGCGCGGACCGGACGGCGCCGTCGCCGGGATCGACGCCCGCCCCGCGGCCGTGCAGAACTTCCTCACCTACTCGCTGCAGCGCCTCGGGGTCGACCACGTCGACGTCTACCGGCCGGCCCGCCTCGACCCCGCCGTCCCCATCGAGGACACCGTCGGGGCGATCGCGGAGCTCGTGGCGAAGGGCTACGTGCGCCACGTGGGGCTCAGCGAGGTCGGCGCGGTGACCCTGCGCCGCGCGGCCGCCGTGACCCCGATCTGCGACCTGCAGATCGAGTACTCCCTGCTCCAGCGCGACATCGAGGACGCGATCCTCCCGACCTGCCGGAAGCTCGGCATCGGCATCACCGCCTACGGGGTGCTCGGCCGCGGGCTGATCGGCGGGAGCGGCGCCGTGACCGGCGGCCGGGCGGCGACGCCGCGGTTCCAGGGCGAGCACCTGCAGCACAACCGGGCGCTGGTCGCGCGCCTGGAGGAGATCGCGGCGGCGCGCGGGTGCACCGTGGCCCAGCTCGCGGTGGGCTGGGTCGCCGCGCAGGGCGACGACGTGGTCCCGGTGGTCGGCGCGCGGCGCGTCGAGCAGGTGGCGTCCCTGCTCGACGAGGTGGTGCCGACGGCCGACGAACTCGCCCGGATCGACGAGCTCGTCCCCCGCGGGTCGGTGTCCGGCGACCGCTACCCGGCCGCGCACATGGCCGCGCTCGACAGCGAGCGGTGAGGGGGCCGGGCGGTGAAGGCGGCCAGTTGTGAAGGCGGCCGGACGGTGAGGTCCGGCCGTGTGCGTCCCGCACACGGCCGGCCGCAGCAACCCGGGTCCGCCGCGGCGTTGCGGCCCGCAACGGAGGTGCAGGACGGTGTCGGACCGCCTCGCCGTGTGCGCGACGCAACGCCCCAGCACGGCCACGCCCCAGCACCGCCGGGCCCCAGCACCGCCGGGCCCCAGCACCGCCGGGCCCCAGCACCGGGCCGAGCCACGCGAGCCCCGGCTCCGCCCCGCGTCAGGGTTTCGAGCGACCCCCGACGACCGCCCGGGGGCGCCGCCCGGTCGTCCGCCGCCGCAGGCCGGCGCGGGCCGACACCATGACGAGCACGGCGAGGGCGACCAGCAGCGGCACGCCGAGCCACGGCGTCGTCAGGACCCCGCCCGCCACCGCCCATCCCGCGATCGCGGCGAGGGCGACGGGCTGGACCCCGAGCAGCCACGCGACGAGCGCCGTGCGCCACGTCGCGGCCCGCCGCTCGGCCTGGTTCCGGCGGCGCGCCGCCTCGGCCGCGGCCCGGGACCTCGTCTCGTGCCCGCGCCGCGCCCAGTCGGGCAGCCGGTCGGCCAGGAGGTCGGCGACGGCGGAGTCGCTGCCGTGGCGCAGGGCGTCGGCGGTCGCGGGATCGGCGGCGAGGAAGGCGGCCAGCTCGCGCGGCGGGAGCTCGCTGCCGTACACCGGGACGCCGAGCCGACGGGTGAGCCCGGCCCGCTGCTCCCCGGAGATGCCGGGCCCGGTGAGCAGGAACCGCGGATAGCCCTGCGCGGCCCGCCACCCGCGGGTGCCCTCGACGACCTCGCCCCACAGGGAGACGACGCCGAGCACCTCGTGGTCGGACGGGCTCCAGCCGAGGTCGCCCGGATCGGCCACCGCGTAGAGCCCGCACCCGCAGGCGTCACCGGGCGGGGCGTGTCGCGGGCTCGCGCAGTCGGCGAGCATCGGACGTCCTGGCGGCCAGGGGGTGCCGGTCAGGGGGGAGAACAGCTCGTGGCGCTGCTGGGCCCGGCGGCCGACCCGCCAGGTACGCCAGCCGACGACGGCGACCGGGACGTCGGGCACCCGGACGTCGGGCGAGCGGACGTCCGGGGTCCCGTCGGCTCCCGCCGGGACCGAGGTCGTCACGGGGTGGTGTCGACTCCGGCCCGGGAGCCGACGGCGGGCGCGTCGACGGGTTCGACGGCGATGTCCGGCTCCTCGACGGGAGCCTCGGCGCCCGGGACCGGGGAGAGGATCGGTTCGGCGGTGAAACGACGCTGGATGCGCCCGATGTGCATGAGCCGAGGTTGCCATCTGCGGAGCGTCCGAAACAGGGTTCGAGCAGGCGATCTGCTGCACTCCCGACCGACCGGCGGCGGTCGTCGGGTCGGGGTGCCGCGACGGTGCGAGGATCACGCCCGTGACCCTCAGGTTCGGATGGCTGTCCCCCGCGATCGGCAACCGCTTCAGCGACCAGATCCCGATCGCCGCCTACCAGGACACCGCGATCCTGCCGACCGCGCTGCCGCACTTCGACTCGCTGTGGCTCGCCGACCACTTCTACGGGATGGACCGGCCGACCGACCCGTTCCTCGAGGCGTTCACGACCCTGACCTGGCTCGCCGCCCGCCACGAGAACGTCGAGCTCTGCCACCACGTCCTCGGCGTCGGCTACCGGCACCCCCCGCTGCTGGCGAAGATGGCCGCGACGCTGCACTACCTCTCCGGCGGGCGGTTCGTGCTCGGGATCGGCGCGGGCTGGCGCGAGGAGGAGTACGCGGCCTACGGGTACGAGTTCCCGAAGCCCTCGGTGCGCTTCGCCCAGCTCGAGGAGGCCGTGACGATCTGCCGGCGGATGTGGACCGAGGAGTACCCCTCGTTCGACGGCGAGTACTTCCGCATCGCCTCCGCCTCCGCTCCCCCGCTGACCGACCCGCCGCCGCGGGTCTGCCTCGGCGCGGCGGGCGAGAAGGTGGGCCTGCCGATGGTCGGGCGGATCGCCGACATGTGGAACGGACCCGCCGGCGACGGCTTCACCCGGCGCCGGGACATCGTCCGGAACGCCGCGGAGCAGGCCGGGCGCGACCCCGACGCCATCGAGGTGTCGGTGACCCTGGAGCGGGCGCTGCCCACCACCGACGACGAGTCGGCCCGCCTGGTCGAGGAGCTCGCGGGGCACCGCGACCTCGGCGTCGACCACGTCGTCATGGACTTCGGACACCCCCAGGACACCGAGCCCGTGCTGCGCTTCGCCGAGCAGGTGATCGCCCCGCTGCGGGCGTGAGGGACACCGTCCCGACGATGCACGGCGCCGGTCAGGGGCGGCCCCCGGGCGTCGTCGGGCGGGCGATCCCGTGCAGCAGCGCGTCGACGAGCCGGGCCGGCATGGCCTCGTCGACCGGTTCGCGGGTGAGGACGACCCGGAAGTGCACGGGGCTCACGAGCATCTCGATCGCCAGCCGGGGATCGAGGGTGTCGGGGAGCTCGCCGCGGTCGACGGCGCGCGTGATGATCTGCCGGGAGCCGGCGTAGCGGGTGGCCCAGTACTCGTCGCGCGCCCGCCGGGTGTCGTGATCGTCGCCGGCGACGGCGAGCGTGTGCTCGAGGGCGTGGCCGACGGGCGAGGCGAGGAAGTCCGCGAGGTCGGTGACGTAGATCGTCAGGTCCTCGCGCACGCTGCCGGTGTCGGGCACCCGGAGCTGCTCGGTGGCCGCGAGCATCGCGTCGATGAGCAGGTTCTCGCGGGTGCCCCAGCGCCGGTAGACCGACGTCTCGTGCACGCCGGCCCGCGCGGCGACCTCCACGACCTTGAGGCCCTCGAGCCCGTGGGCGAGCAGGAGCTCGAGCGTCGCGTCGAGGACGGCCGCCCGGACCCGGGCCGACCGCCCGCCGGGGCGGCGCCGGACCTCCTCGTCGTTCACGACCCGACCATAACGCAAGCCCACTTGCTTTAGCTCGGGATCCCGGCCCACACTCCGACGGTGCAGATCGACCGCGACGTCCCCATCCCCACGCGGGACGGCTCCCCCGTCCTCGCCGACGTCTTCCGCCCCGACGGCGACGAGCCGGTCCCGGCGATCGCCTCCTTCGGCCCGTACGGCAAGGACGTGCACTGGCCCGACCGCTACCCGCTCTACGACCTGGTGCAGAACAACGACCACATGAACTGGGAGACCCCCGACCCCGAGTGGTGGGTCCCGCGGGGCTACGCGCTGATCCGGATCGACACCCGCGGCACGGGCAAGAGTCCGGGCCGGATGGACCTCTACGGGCCGAAGGACGCCGAGGACTTCCACGACGCGGTCGAGTGGGCGGCCGAGCAGCCCTGGTGCAGCGGCAAGGTCGCCTCGAGCGGCATCTCGTGGCTCGCGATGATGGGCTGGCGGGTCGCGGCCGAGCAGCCGCCGCACCTCGCCGCGGTGGTGGCGTGGGAGGGCCTCACCGACTTCTACCGGGAGGCCGCCTTCCAGGGCGGGCTCTACACCCATGGCTTCATCGAGGGCTGGTGGGCGCTCCAGATCGAGCCGCAGCGCACCGGGGACGACGGCGAGGACTGGCGCGAGGTGCTCCCGGCGCACCCGCTGCTCGACGACTACCACCGGGTCCGGGCCACCGACCTCGACCGCGTCACCGTGCCCGTGCTCTCCGCGGCGAACTGGGGGGCGCTGCACCTGCACCTGCGGGGCAACATCGAGGGCTGGCGCCGGGCCGCGGCGGCCGACAAGTGGCTCGTCGTGCACACCGGCACGCACGTCGACCCCTACTACGCCGACTGGGCCCAGGAGCTGCAGCTCCGGTTCCTCGACCGGTTCCTCAAGGACCGGACCGACGCCATGGACGGCGTGGCCCCGGTGCAGCTGGCGGTGCGGCACGGACGCGACGTCGTCTGGCGCGACGCCGAGGACTTCCCGCTGCCGGGGACGCAGTGGCGCGAGCTGTACCTCGGGGAGGGCTCGCTGGACTGGTCGCCGGGCGCACCGGCCACCGCCACCTACCCGGCGCGCTTCGACACCGCGCCGGCGACGGAGCCCCTGGAGATCACCGGGCCGGTCGCGCTGGACCTGTGGCTCTCGGCCGGGCAGGACGACCTCGACGTCCTCGCCCGCCTCCAGCACCTCGACGTCGACGGCGAGCCGATCTCCGCGATCGGGCCCCAGGGGCAGCCGGTCCCGATGGCCCTCGGCTGGCTGAAGGCCTCGCACCGGGAGACCGATCCCGAGCGTTCCGAGCCGTACCGCCCGTGGCACCCGCACGACCGCGAGGTCCCGCTGACGCCGGGAGAGCCCACCCTGCTGCCGGTGGAGATCTGGCCGACGAGCATCACCCTCGCCCCCGGCGAGCGGCTGCGGCTGGAGCTCGTCGTCGAGGACACCGACCTCGGGCGCATGATGGCCCACGACGATCCGCGCCTGCGCCGGTCGGCGGAGGGCGCCACCGTCCACCTCGGCGGGGAGCACGCGTCGCACCTGCTGGTGCCGGTGATCCCCGCCGGGCAGACCTAGACGGTCAGCACGATCTTGCCCCGCAGGTGCCCCCGGGCGGCACGCTCGTGCGCCCGGGCGGCGTCGGCGAGCGCGTAGGTGCCGTCGATCGCCACGCGGACGGTGCCCGCGTCGAGCAGGGCCGCGAGCTCGGCGAGCTGGGCGCCGTTGGACCGGACCTGGGTGGTCGAGGTGGTGACGCCCCGCTCGGCGAGCTCGGCGGGGTCGAACGCGGCGACGTAGACCGGGAACAGGGCGCCGCCCCGCCGGAGCGTGGGCAGCAGCCGCGGGCTGCCAGCGCCGCCGACCGTGTCGAGGACGAGGTCGACGTCGGAGACGACGTCCTCGGGGCGGGTCGCGGTGTAGTCGACGAACGCGGTGGCGCCGAGCTCGCGCAGGAAGCGCTCGTTCGGGCCCGACGCGACGGCGACGACGTCCGCGCCCCGCCACCGCGCGAGCTGTACGGCCAGGTGGCCCACCCCGCCCGCGGCCCCGTTGACGAGCACCGTGGTCCCGGGGTGCAGCGGCACCGGCCGGTGCGGGACCGACTGGAACGGCGACGCCTCGTCGTGCCCGAGGTCGATCAGGAACTGCCACGCCGTGAGCCCGGCCATCGGGGCCCCCGCGGCGTGGACGTGGTCGAGGTGCACCGGCTTGCGGGCGAGGTCGGAGACCGGGGCCGTGACGTACTCGGCGTAGGCGGCGCCCTCGAGCCCGGGGAAGCGCAGCATCCCGAACACCTCGTCGCCGACCGCGAACTCGACGACGCCGTCCCCGACCGCCGCGACCACGCCCGACACGTCGGTGCCCGGGATGAGGGGGAGCTCCGGGGCCGCCATCACCTCGGGCGGGACGTCGGGGAACCCCTCGCGGACGTACCAGTCGGGCGGGTTGACCCCGACCGCGTGGACCCGGACGAGCACCTCGCCCGGGCGCGGCTCCGGGACCGGCACCTCGTCGGGGACCAGCACCTCCGGACCGCCGAAGGTGTGGAGGCGGATCGCCCGCATCGTCGTCGACATCGTCGCCCTCTTCCTGACAACTCCGCGCTACCGTAGGCGGAGCAGTGCCCCGAATATAACCGGGGCAGTGCTCCGGTTGTCCAGGGCTTCGATCGTCGAGGGCGGGGTGTGGTGCGGGCCGACGCGAGGAAGAACTACGAGCAGCTGCTGGTGGTCGCACGCGAGGTGGTGGGCGAGCAGGGCGCGGAGGCGTCGCTGCGGGACGTCGCACGCCGGGCGGGGGTCGGGCTCGGCACCCTCTACCGGCACTTCCCCACGCGGGAGGCGCTGCTCGAGGCCCTGCTGCGGACGGGGTTCGACGACCTGGCTGCGCGCGCGGCGGAGCTGGCGACCTCGTCGTCGTCCCGGGAGGCGCTCGTGGTGTGGCTGCGCGAGTGCGTGGCCGGCACCGTCGAGGTCCGGGGCCTGACGGAGCTGATGGTGGCCGCCATGGAGGACCCCGACTCGGCGCTGTACCGCTCGTGCAAGGCGTTGCGCGCGGCGGGCACGGACCTGCTCACCCGCGCCCAGGCCGACGGGACGGCCCGGACCGACCTCGACGGCACCGACCTCTTCGCGCTGATCAGCGCCGTCGCCTGGCTCGGCGACCAGCCCGCCCTCGGGCCGCGCCTCGACCACCTCTGCGACGTCGTCGCGGACGCCACGCTCCCCCGGTAGAGGCTGGACCTACGAGCAGGACCGGCCGTTGGGGTCGTCGTCGCGCAGGCTCGCGACGTAGTTCCGGGAGGCGCCGCCGGCGGCGTCGGCCCCGGTGTGGGCGTAGGTGACCATGAAGTCGCCGTAGTCCCCGTCGTTCGCGAGGTCGACGTAGCGCAGCAGGCGCCCCGAGGCGTCCTGGTCGACGCCCGCCTGCGCGCGCAGGGTCACCCGGTGGCCCGCGAGCATCGCGTCGGCCATCTGCAGGGCCTCCTGGCCGCCGCGGGTGGAGACCGGGCAGGAGTCGATGCCGAGCACGTGGACCTGCCGGCCGTCGGCGACGAACGTGTCGCCGTCGAGCACGTCGGTGACCGTGACGGTGGTGCGCGCCGGGGGCTCGGAGTCGCTCGCGAGCGTGCTCGCCGAGACCGGGGTGGTGCCGCCGGACAGGGCGCCGATCGTCGCCAGGCCGAAGAGCCCCGTCGCGATCCCCGACCAGACCCGCTGCGTCGTGCTCACCCTGCTGCTCCCCCGACCTGCTCCGACCCGCTGCCCCGACGTCGCGGATGTCGGCGGATGGGCTGACCGTGTTACGGCCGGGGGCGGCCCGGACGGGTGAGTGCGCTCGTCCGGGTGAGGTGACCCAGCCCACCGGATCGACGCGTGAGGATCCGCGTTCGGTTGCGTCCTACCGAATGTAGGTCGACGGGCGGCGCCGCCCGATCAGGACGGCACGTTGGGACCGTCGACCGGACAAGGGGTTCACGCCATGAGCACCAGCACCGTCCCGACGACCGCCACCCCGGCCACCGGCGCCGGCACCCGCTCGCCCCTGGAGACCACGCAGGGCCGGACGACGATCGCCGACGGCGTCGTCGCGAAGATCGCCGGCCTGGCGGCCCGCGAGGTGAACGGCGTCCACGGCTTCGGCGGCGGCGCCGCCCGCGCCTTCGGCGCGATCGCCGAGCGCATCCCCGGCGCCCGCTCGTCCTCGACCCAGGGCGTGTCGGTGGAGGTCGGCGAGCGCCAGGCCGCCGTCGACGTGACCGTCGTCGTCGAGTACGGCGTCGCGATCCCCGAGCTGGCGCGCGCGATCCGCCGCAACGTCATCGGCGCCGTGGAGCAGATGACCGGCCTCGAGGTCGTCGAGGTCAACGTCGACGTCACCGACCTCCACCTGCCCAGCGACGACGACGACTCGGACGACGCCGCGCCGGCCTCGACCCCCGCCCGCGTCCGGTGAGCCGCCCGGCCCGCCCCGGTCGTGTCGAGACCCCGGCCCTGGTGGCCGGCGTCGACGTCGACCGGGTGGCGGTGGCGGTGGCGGCCTGCCCCCTCGTGGCCGGCCTGCTCCCCGGGGAGCACGGCACCCACGCGACGCTGCTGCCCGGCCGCAAGGTCGAGGGCATCCGTGTCCTCGCCGACGGACCGGGCACCGCCCGCGTCGCCGTGATGGTCGCCGCCCACTACGGCGCGCCGATGTCCCGGCTGGTCGAGCAGGTCCGCTCGGCCGTGGGGGTGCACGCCCCCGGCCACCCGGTGGACGTCACCGTCGCCGACGTCGCCTGACACCCACATCCCGTTCCTGCGGAGGTCCTCCCATGCCCCTGTCCAACACCACCCTCGGCCTCGCCGTCGGCGTCGCCCTCGGCTTCGCCGGCGCCTTCGGCGGGTTCGGTGCCTTCCTGCTCGTCCTCGTGCTCGGCGCCGTCGGGCTGCTGGTCGGCCGCTGGCTCGACGGCCAGCTCGACGTCGACGGGATCGCCGACCAGTTCCGCGGCTCCGGCTCCGACCGGGCCCGGGTGCGGCGATGAGCGCGCCCGCCCCGGCCGAGGAACGCGGCACCCTGTCGATCGCCGACGGCGTCGTCGAGAAGCTGGTGGTCGCGGCCGCCGGCGAGATCGACGGGGTCGGCCGGCCCCCCGGCGGGGGACGCGGGACGCGGACCCGGGCCACGGTGCAGCGGACCGGGGAGCGCGTCGAGATCGGCCTCACCGTGGCGATCGCCTACCCGGCGAACGTCGCGGCGACGGCCGACGCGACCCGCGGCCGGGTGCGGGCCAGGCTCGCCGAACTGGCCGACCTCACCGTCGGCCGGGTCGACGTCGACGTGGCCGCCCTCCCCGTGCCCGCAGCGGGCGCGAGCCGGCGGGTGGTCGCATGATCCGCCGTTCCCGCCGGACCGCCCCGGCCCTGGTCGTCGCGCTCGTGCTCCTCGCGGCCGGTGCGCTGGTCGCGACCGCGGCGATCCAGACGCTGTCGGACTACCGGCCGGTGTTCACCTTCGAGGCCGTCACCGGCGCCCTGTCGGGCGTCGCGTGGGGCTCCGGCATCGTCGTGATCGTCGCGGCGGTCGCCGCGGTGGTCGGTGTGCTGCTGGTCGGCGCCGCGATCGTCCCGGGCGCCAGCCACGTGCTGCCGCTCGCCGCCGCCCCGGCCGAGGCCTGGAACGGCTCGGCCGGTTGGCACCGCACCGACCTCTCGACCCGGCTGCGCCGACGCGCCGTCGCGGTCGAGGGAGTGGACCGGGCGACGGTCCGGGTGCGGCGCAACCGGATCCGCGTCTCGGCCCGGACGCACCGCGGCACCACCGCGGACCTGCGCGAGGTCCTCACCGCGGACCTGTCCGCGGACCTCGACGCCCTCGCGCTGGCCCGTCGCCCCCGGCTGCGCGTCACCGTCACCTCCACCCGCAAGGAGCCCTGATCGCCATGGCCCGCCGCGCGACGAACCCGCCCGCCCGGCTCAACCGCTCGCTGCTCGCCCTCGTCGGGCTGCTGCTGATCGCCGCCGCCGTCCTGGCGGCCGGGATCTCGACCGGTCGGCTGCCGTTGCTCGACGCCGGTTCCCCGATCCTGTCGGCCCCCGACCCGCTCCCGGGCTGGGTGCCCTGGGTCGCGGCCGTCGCGGGCGTCGTCGTCGGGCTGCTCGCCCTGCGCTGGCTGCTCGCCCAGGCCCGGCGGCGCCCCGCGGGCAGCGCGTGGTCGGTGGACGCGGACGGTCCCACGCCCGGCACCACCTCGGTGCCCTCCGGCGTGGCCGAGGACGCCCTGCGGGACGACCTCGTTGCCCACCCGGCGATCGCGGACGCCCGGGTGCGGCTGACCCGCGGCGGCCCGGCGCCGACGCTGTTCGTCGAGCTGGCCGTCGACGCCGGGGCCGACCCGGCCGAGGCCCGCGCCCACCTCGGTGGACACGCCCTCCCGCGGCTGCGGAGCGCGCTCGACGTCGGCTCGGTGCCGACCGAGCTGCTGATGCGCACCGGCCGGGCCCGCGAGGACGAGCGGGTCGCCTGAGTTCCCCGTCCACCGGTGGATTCGGTGGGCGGACGGGGTAGTGGCATTCAGAGCAGTACCGAACCGAGAGGAGTCCCTGATGAGCGAGTCGAAGAAGGCCGACAACAAGGCCGAGGAGCTCGTGGGCAAGGTCAAGGAGACCGTCGGCCGCACGGTCGGCAATGAGAAGCTCGAGGCCGAGGGCCGCGCCGAGCAGGGCAAGGCCAACGTCAAGCAGGCCGGCGAGAAGATCAAGGACGCCTTCAAGTCCTGACCCTCCCCTTCACGACGACGCCCGCACCCCGATGACCGGGGTACGGGCGTCGTCGTGCGTCGGGGGGTCAGACGACGGCGGCGCGCACCGCGTCGTGGAGCGACGTCGGGGCCCGGCCGAGGAGGTTCTCGAGCGCCGGGCTGTCGGTCTGCAGCTCCCCGCGGGCCGCCGAGAGGTCGAGCGAGGCGACGAACCCGGCGGTGTCGGCGTCCATGCCGGTTTCGGTGAGCAGCGCGGTGAAGTCCTCGCCCGAGAGGTCGCGGTAGGAGACCTGCGTCCCGGTGACCTCGGTGATCGTCGCGGCGAGGTCGGCCAGGGTGAACGACGGCCCGCCGAGCTCCCAGTAGCCCTGGTAGTCGGTGATGTCGCCGGCCAGCAGCGTCACCGCGGCCTCCGCGTAGTCGGCGCGCGTGGCGGCCGAGATGCGCCCCTCGCCGGCGGCGCCGACGATCTCGCCGCGCTCGAGGAACTCGCTGATGCGGGCGGTGTAGTTCTCGATGTACCAGCCGTTGCGGGCCACCGCGAACGGCAACCCCGAGCCCTGCAGCACGTCCTCGGTGGCGGCGTGCTCGGGGGCGAGGAGCAGCTCGGTCTCGTCGGCGTGGATGACGCTGGTGTAGACGACGTGGCCGACGTCGGCGGCGTTCGCGGCCTCGATGACGGCGGTGTGCTGCCGCACGCGGTCGCCGGTGGTGGGGCTCGAGACCAGCAGGAGGCGCTCGATGCCCTCGAGGGCGGGGCCGAGGGTGTCGGGACGGTCGTAGTCGGCCTCGCGGACGCCGACGCCGAGCTCGGCGAGGTCCTCGGCCCGCGCGGGGTCGCGGACGAGGGCGAACACGTTGCCGGCCGGGATGCCGCGGCGCAGGAGGGCGTCGACGGCGAGGCGGCCGAGGTGGCCGGTGGCGCCGGTGACGGCGAAGGAGGGGGCGGGCATCGTCGGGGTCTCGCTCATGGGGGTCAGAGTGCCCGTCGAGCGGGCCGCCACACGTCGGACCCGGGTCGTCAGCGGGGATCGAAGGGGTAGCGGCCGCGGGTGGGGGCCTCCGCGACCTTCTCGACGAGCTCGTCGGGCACCCTCGGCCCGAGCCGCTCCCCCGCTCCCGCCCAGCTCGCCGGCACCCCGAGCCGCACCGACCGCGGGACGACGACGCGCGCCACGGCCTCCGGGACGCACGCGGGATCGGCCGGGAGCTCGACGGACGGCTCGCCGTGCGGCAGGTCGATCCGCACGGGGCCCGGGCGCCGGGACCCGACGAGCACCACCGACGCGAGCCCCGCGACCGCACGGGCCGTCCGGTGCGCGGCGGTCTCGATCCGGCGCACCGCCGCGGGCGGGGCGTCGTCGGGAAGGCCGATCAGCACCAGCGGCACGTCCCGGTCGGGACTCCCGGGGTCCGGCCGTCGGCAGCGGGAGACCGACGCCCGCAGCGCCACCCCGTGGCGGCCCGCGTCGGTCCCCGCCAGCAGGTCGGGGACGAACTCCGGCACGGGCGGGAGGCCGCCGGGTCCCTCGACGTCGACCCACACCCACGCCCGGCCCCCCTCGGCCGTCGCACCCGGACCGCGCCACGAGCGGACGCGGGTGTGCGTGCGCCGGCCGTCGTCGCGGGTGTCGACGACGTCGAGGCGCACCGCGGCGGTGATCTCCGGGTCGGCCGGGTCGGCGTGGGTGTCGCGGACCAGGACGAACCGGCCCTCGTCGCTCGCCCGCACCCGCGAGCCGTCGCCGGGCAGGTGGTGAGCGTGACGGTGCGCGACCTCCTCCGCCCAGGCGACCGCGACCCGGTCGACGCGCTCCACCGCCGCCCCGTGGGGCGACGACCAGAGGGCCCGCCAGAGGACCGTCATGTGAACTCCCGGTGAACGCGTGGGAGGCAGGATGGCGCATACGGGACGCTGTGTCAGGACTCCCGCAGGTCGGCGGACCCGGATGGCCTATTCCCGCCCAGCCTGGGACAGGCGCTCCCGGGCTGGATGTCGGTGCTCCGTGCAACGGTGGGTGCCACGACCCACCGAGAGGCGGAGATGACCACCACCATCCCCATCGGGCTCACCGTCGACGGCCACCGGCACGAGCTCGACGTCGATCCCCGCACCACGCTGCTCGACGCCCTGCGCGAGCGGTTGGGTGTCACCAGCACGAAGAAGGGGTGCGACCACGGGCAGTGCGGCGCGTGCACCGTCCTCGTCGACGGGCGCCGCGTACTCGCGTGCCTCACCCTCGCCGTCGCCCGCGACGGCGCCGACGTCACCACCGCGAACGGGCTCGCCCCCGAGGGCGAACTGCACCCGGTCGCCGAGGCGTTCCTCGCCAACGACGCCTACCAGTGCGGCTACTGCACGCCGGGCCAGATCTGCTCCGCGGTCGGCGCCCTCGACGAGGCCCGCCGCGGGATGCCCAGCGCCGCGACGGCCGACCTCACCGGCGAGGTCACGCTCGACCGCGCGGAGATCGCCGAGCGCATGAGCGGCAACCTGTGCCGCTGCGCGGCCTATTCGAACATCGTGACCGCCGTGCAGGAGGCCGCCCGGTGAAGCCCTTCGCCTACGCCCGTCCCGACGATGCCGCGGCCGCGGTCGCCGTCGTCGGTGCCGACCCCGACGCGCGGTTCCTCGCCGGCGGGACCAACCTGATCGACCACCTGAAGCTCGGCATCGTCAGCCCCAGCCGGCTCGTCGACGTCACCGGGCTCACCTCCACCGAGGTCACGGAGCTCGACGACGGGTCGCTGCGCCTCGGGGCCGGGGTCGCGAACTCCGACATGGCGGCGCACCCGCTCGTGCGGGAGCGCTATCCGATGCTCGCGGCCGCGATCCTCGCCGGGGCCTCGGGCCAGCTGCGCAACATGGCCACCACCGGCGGCAACCTCCTGCAGCGCACCCGCTGCGCGTACTTCGCCGACCCGAGCACGCCGTGCACCAAGCGGTCGCTCGACGAGGCCTGCTCCGCGCGGGAGGGCTGGGCGCGCTACCACGCGATCCTCGGTGCCTCCGAGCACTGCATCGCCACGCACCCCTCCGACATGGCGGTGGCGCTGGCCGCGCTCGACGCCGACGTCCGGGTCCTGGGGCCGGACGGCGGGAGGACGGTCCCGCTCCGCGAGCTCCACCGCCTGCCGGGCGACGACCCGACGCGCGACACCGTGCTCGACCACGGCGACCTGATCACCGCGGTCGACCTCCCGCCGGCCGACGCGGTCGCCGCGAACTCGACCTACCGCAAGGTGCGCGACCGCGCGTCGTACGCGTTCGCGCTGGTCTCGGTCGCGGCCGGGCTGGTGGTGGACGACGGCGTCGTCACCGACGTCCGCCTCGCGCTCGGCGGGGTCGCCCACAAGCCGTGGCGCGCGACGACGGCCGAGGCGGCCCTGCGCGGCGCCCCGGCCACCGACGAGTCCTTCCGCGCCGCGATGGAGGCCGAGCTGGCCGACGCCGCGCCGGTCGAGACCCCGCTCGGCGGCAACGCCTTCAAGGTCCCGCTGGTGACCGGCGCCGCCGTCGACACCCTCCGCCGCCTCGCCCGGGAGCACGCATGACCACTATCGACGCCCGTTCCCTGGGCACCTCGGTGCGGCGCATCGAGGGCCCCGACAAGGTCCTCGGCACCGCGCACTACGCAGCCGAGGCCCCCGTGGAGAACCCGCTGCACCTGCGCCCCGTGCAGGCCACCGTCGCCCGGGGCACCGTCACCGCGATCGACACCGCCGCCGCCGAGGCCCTCCCCGGCGTCGTCGCGGTGATCACGCACGAGCAGGCACCCCGCCTCGTCGACGGGGGCGACCCGGAGGTCCTCGTCCTGCAGGACAGGACCGTGGTGCACCGCGGGCAGTACGTCGCGGCCGTGCTCGCCGAGACCTCGGAGGTGGCGGCCGAGGCCGCGTCGCTCGTGGTGGTGACCTACGACGAGGAGGCCCAGACGACGGGGTTCGACCCCGACTCCCCCGAGCTCTACGCCCCGTCGGTCCTCGGCAACGGGCAGGCGGCCGATACCGTGGTCGGCGACCCCGACGCGGCGCTGGCCTCCGCGGCGGTGACCGTGGACGCCACGTACACCACCCCGGTCGAGCACCACACGCCGATGGAGCCGCACGCCACCGTTGCGCGCTGGGACGGCGACCGTCTGGAGGTCCACGAGTCGAGCCAGGGCGTGGGGCTCGCGCAGCAGGTCCTGGCGGGGCTCTTCGGGCTCGAGCCCGAGGACGTCCGGGTGGTCTCCCCGCACGTCGGCGGCGGCTTCGGCACCAAGGGCTTCCTGCACGCGGGCTCGGTCCTCACCGTGCTGGCCGCACGCCTGGTGCCCGGTCGCCCGGTGCGGTTCGCGCTCTCGCGGCAGGAGATGTTCCAGACCGTGGGCTACCGGGCCACCACGGTCCAGCACCTGCGTCTGGGGGCCTCGGCCGACGGGACGCTGACCGCGGTCGCGCACGACGTGGTCGCGGGGTCGGCGCGCTGGAAGGAGTTCGTCGAGCCCGCGGGCGGCTCCAGCCGGTCGATGTACGCGACGGCGACCCTGCGGACCTCCCACCGGGCGGTCCCGCTCGACCTCGACGCCCCCACCTACATGCGCGCCCCCGGCGAGGCGCCCGGCAGCCTCGGGCTCGAGTGCGCGATGGACGAGCTCGCGGTGGCGCTCGGGATCGACCCGATCGAGCTGCGGGTGCGCAACGAGCCGTCGGTGCACCCCGAGTCGGGCCTGCCCTACTCCAGCCGCAACCTCGTCGCGTGCCTGCGCACCGGCGCCGAGCGCTTCGGCTGGGCCGACCGCGACCCGCGGCCGCGCACCCGGCTGGTCGACGGCTGGTGGCACGGCACCGGGGTGGCCGCCGGGACGTTCCCGGCGTTCCGCATGCCCGGCTCCACCGCGAACATCGCGTTCTCCGAGGGCCGGTACCGGGTGGAGATCGGGGCGGCCGACATCGGCCAGGGGGCCCGCACGGTGCTCACCCAGATCGCGGCCGATGCCCTCGCCGTGCCGGTCGACCGGATCTCGGTGGTGATCGGCTCCACCGACGTCCCGCCCGGGTCGATCGCCGGCGGGTCGGCGGGCACGGCCTCGTGGGGCTCGACGATCGCCGAGGCGGCCGACCGGTTCCGCGACAAGTGGGGCGACGACCCGGAGGACGGGTCGGAGGCCGACGCGGCCACGCCCGACAACCCGTGGGCCGAGGAGCTGGCGATGGCGGCGCACTGCGCCCAGTTCGCCGAGGTGGCGGTGCACGCCGACACCGGCGAGGTGCGCGTCCCGCGGCTGCTCGGGGTCTACGGGGTGGGCAACGTGCTCAACCCGCAGCTCGCCCGGTCCCAGCTGCGCGGCGGCATCATCTGGGGCCTGTCGATGGCGCTGCACGAGGAGAGCGTCGTCGACCCCCGCTTCGGGCAGGTCGTGAACCACGACCTCGCCGGCTACCACATCGCCGCGAACGCCGACGTGCGCGACGTCGAGGCGATCTGGGTCGACGAGGACGATCCCTACGTCAACCCGATGGGCGCGAAGGGCATCGGGGAGATCGGCATCGTCGGGGTGGCCGCGGCCATCGCGAACGCGGCGTACCACGCCACGGGCGTGCGGGTCCGGTCGTTGCCGATCACCTGCGACGCGTTCCTCGGGGGCTGAGCTCCACCACCGGCCGGGTCACCAGTCGCCGGGGCGGGTCCCGTCCCGGCGGCGGTGGACGAAGGCCCACCAGTCGGCGTCCCACTTCCGCAGGCGGCCCCGGTCGAGGGCGGTGCGGACGCCGACCAGGAGCCCGACGAGCACCGCCAGGGTGGCCACGAGCACGGCGACCCCGTCGATCACGCCCTCCGCCGTCGCGTCCCCGGCGGAGGCGGGCGGGTCGACGGGCCGGTCGTCAGCGTCGACCCACAGCGGGACCTGCCGGCCGGCGTCCACGGCGGGGCCGAGGGGCATCGTCGCGGAGTGCACCCGGAGGTCGTCGCCGACCCACGTGACCGGGACGGCGAGGAGCGCGCCGCCGTAGGCCATGGCCGGGTCGGCGACCGGCGGGGGTGCGGTGCCGGCGGTGGCGACGACCGGGTGCGCGGTGGCCCGGACCGTCGCCGCGACGTCGGCGGCGTGGCGGGCACCGGCCTGCCCGAGCACGACGACCACCGGCACCATCAGCACCAGGACGAGCACGGCGAGCCGGTGGACGGCGGTCTCGATGCGGTCCGACCGCCGCCGCAGTGCGCTCGGCCGGGGGAAGAGGACCCCCCGGAGCCGGTCGATCCCGCCACCTGTCACCACGTCCGGCTCCCGTCTCACGTTCCGGGTCCGAGTACCCCGGCGGGCCGGATCGGACGGTGTGATGTGACGGGACCGGCTCGGTCAGGAGCAGACCGGGAGCGAGCGGGCCGGGTCGAAGGCCTCGTCGTGCTGCGGGAAGTACCAGGCGACGCGGCGGTAGGCGCGGCGGCCGTCGCATTCCCCGAGGTCGAACGCGACGACCTCCGCGCGCTCGCGGCGGCCCTCGGCGTTCGCCGAGCCCTCGGGCACGTAGAGCGCGGTGCCCCGGCCGCGCGCCCGGTCCTCGCCCCAGTCCGACCACCGCACGCCCTCCACAAGGCCCGAGCTGCTCGCGCCGCCGTCGATCACGGAGGGGCGGGGGCTGCCGTAGCCCCGGGAGTCGGGCCGCGCGGTCCCGAGGACCGGGACACCGGTCGCCCTGGTCGTCGGGGCGGGGACGATGGGCGGCGCGGCGAGCGGCGTCGGCTGCACCGTGACGGTGACGGGCGCCGGAGCCGCTGCGGGCCTCGTCGTCGCGCCCCGTACGAGCCAGCCGCCCGCGGCGCCGGTGGCCAGCAGCACGAGCGCCACCAGCGCCAGGACCAGCGGCCGACGACGCGTGGCGGACGGGAGGGACGGCAGCCGCTCGGTGACGGGCTCCGCCGTGTCCTGCTGCATCCCCGTGTCCTGACCCATGACGCCTCCGGGCCCCTGCCGGCGGTGGGGCCGGCGGAGTATCCCGCCGGGTGCCCGTGGCCGTCGAGGAGTCCGGTGGCGCGTCCACCGAACGCGTGGACTCGGGCTCAGCGCCCGTAGGTGATCGCGGCCCCGCGGGTCTCGAGCTGCTCACGGGTGAACTCGGTGGTGGTGGCCACGGAGCTGCCGACCCCGACGCGGTAGCGGTCGTCGCTCGCCTGCACGTCGCTGAGCAGGAAGGTGTACCGGCAGGCGTCGGCGAACGGGAACGACGAGCCCCACTGGTCGACCGCCACCCCCGCGGCGGACAGCGGCGCGGTTCCCACCAGCAGCCCGTCGGCCCCGAAGATCGAGACCGACCGGTCGGACAAAGCCGGGGCCTGGCACGGGGCGCCGGGCAGCAGCGCGGTCGACCCCGCGACGACCACTGTGCCCTGCACCGTCATCGTCCGGTTCGCCGACACGAGCAGCCCCGCGACGAGCGCGACCGCCGCGACGAGGGCCGCCACGGCGGTGACCCAGACCCACCGGCGGGTCCGCGGCGGACGCGACGAGGGCGAGGGTGGCGGCACGGCCGTGGCGTCGAGCCAGCGGATGCCCTGCGGGGGCGTGGGGGTCCACGGCGCCAAGGTCGACGGTGACGACGGCTCCGACGGGCGCCGAGGCACGGGCACGGCCGTCCCGACGACGGGCGTGGTGCGGTGGATCTGCTGCGTCATCGTGGCCTCCCCACCCGATCCTGCGACGCCTGCTCGGATCGTGCGCTGCCATCACCCCACAGTTCACCCACATGCGCACGGCGAATGCGCTAGGTCATGGTGTTGCGCAGGTGCCGCCCGAAGTAGGCCACGTGGATCCGCCCGGTCCGCTCCACCCACGTGAAGTAGATCCGGGGCGCCATGCCCGCGGAGGAGATCTTGATGTGCGACTCGACCTCGCGGAGCTCGCCGTCGACCTCGAACGTGCGGGTCTCGGGCCAGCGGTCCATCACCGACTTCGACTCCCGCATCGCGAGCTTGCGCGGGCTGGCCTGCCACGCCATCGGGTGCCCCGAGTTCCAGCACCACTGGAAGAAGTCGCCGTCGAAGCCGTCGCGGGTGCGCGCCCGGGCGTAGAAGGCCAGCGCCCGCAGCGCCCGCCACGCCTGGGCCCCCCAGGCCGCCCCCGCGGACTGGCGGTCGAGCAGCTCCAGGTCGACGCCGGCGCTCGTCGGGAACTCCACGTACTTCACGAGGTGTTTGCGGGTGAGGGAGGCCGCGTCGCTGCAGTCGCGGGCGTGCACCGGGGCGAGGTCGATGTCCTCGATCCCGGCGTCGGAACGCTCGTCGCGCAGGCGGGAGAGGTCGCCGGTGAGCAGGCGCAGCTGGTCGCGCAGGCTCGCGACCTCGTGCTCGAGGTCGCCGTACTCCTCCAGGACACCCTCGGCGAAGGAGCGCTCCGACGCGAGCTCCTGCTCGAGGTCGGCGATGCGGGCCGTCGAGCGCTCGAGCTTCGCGCCCACCTCGGTGGGGGCCTGGGCGTCGAGGTGGGCGCGGGCGCGGTCGTAGGAGTCGGGGGGACGCCGCGCCGTGGACAGCGGGGCGACGACGCCCGCGACGATCCGCCCGGCCATCCCCGGCCTCGTCCAGAAGCGCTCGGGGCGGACCTCGAGGCGGCGCTCCTCGCCCTCGGCCGGGTCGTAGCCGGGCTGGTAGAGCCGCAGCCCGCCGGGGGCCAGCTCGTCGTCCTCGGCCAGGGCCTCGGCGAGGGCCCGGCGGGCGGGAGGGTCGACGAGGGCGACCGGGGCGAGGCCGGCGACGTCGCGCACCGTCCGGCGGACCACCGCGTCGAGGACCCGGCCGTCGTCCAGCCCGGCGTCGTCGTCGAGGTCGGCCAGCACGACGACGGGCACGTCCCGGTCGGCGTGGGTCACGAGGTCGGCGAGCGCCTCCGCGCCCTCCTCCCCCCGGTACCGCACGGGGGCGGCCCGCAGGTCGACGCCGTGGCGCGAGGCCCCGGTGCTGGTGAGGAGCTCGCTGACGAAGATCGGTGGGCGCGGGATGATCGGCTCGTTGGGGTGGTGCGACGAGGCGTCCACGTCGACCCACACCCACGCCTTCGCGCCCTCGTGCTGGGCGCTCGCCCCGGCCCAGGTGCGCAGCGTGGTGGTCCACCGGATGCCGTCGCGGCGGTTGGCGATGAAGACGGCTCGGACGACCGCGGTGATCTTCGAGGCCGTCGCGTCGCGGTGGACCTCGCGGCGCAGCGTGTAGCGGTCCTGCTTGCTGGTCCGGGTGCGGGTGCCCGGGTCGGACAGCGGCCGGTGGTCGCGCTCGGCGGCGTGCTCGGCCCAGCGCGTGAACGCCGCGTCGGCCAGGTCGACGGCGCCGGGGTCGTCGGAGGACCAGATGCTGCGGTACAGCGTGCCCATCGACCCTCCTCCCTCGCCCGGTGCAGCATGCCCGCATCGGTACCCGGCGCGCGACGGCGCGACGGGACGTCACCTTTGTACGGAGCAAGCGCTCGACGACTAGGCCGACCCCGCGCCCCCCGGTTGCCCCGGGCGAGCTCGGCGCCGAGGTCGCGCGCCAGGCGAACGCGGAGGACGTCACCTGCCCGCAGGCCCTCCCCGCCCAGGTCGGCGCCTCCACCGTCTGCTCCGGCACCCTCGACGGGGAGCAGGCGCAGCTCGGCGTCACCATCACGGCCGTCCAAGGCAGCTCGGTCGCCTTCGACATCGCGAAGGTCGGCTGACCCGGAGCTCGAGGCACCTCGTCCGGACCGTGTCCGTCGGACACGGTCCGGACGGACCTCACCCGCCGATCGACTCCAGCGCCCACCGTCCCTCGCCCTGCAGGACGAGGCGGCGCGAGTGGAACGTCTCGAGACTGCTGCGGTGCCCGACGCTCACGAGCACCAGATCGGGCAGCTCACGCCGGACGAACGAGTAGAGGTCGTGCTCCAGGCCCTCGTCGAGGGCGGCGGTCGCCTCGTCGAGGAAGACGACGTCCGGGCGCGTGAGCACCAGGCGCGCGAAGCCCAGACGCTGCTGCTCGCCCGGTGAGAGGGTCCGCCACCAGACCTCCTCCTCGTCGAGGCGGTCGACGAGGTGCCCGAGGGCGACCTCGCGCAGTACCCGGCCCGCCTCGTCGTCGGGAACCTCCTCCGGCGGACGCGGATAGGCGAGAGCCGCGCGGACGGTCCCGAGCGGGAGGTACGGCTGCTGGGACAGGAACATCGAGCGCGGTCCGCCCGGGCGCTCGATGCTGCCCTCGGCGTAGGGCCAGAGGTCGGCGAGGCTCCGGAGCAGGGTCGTCTTGCCGAAGCCCGAGCGCCCCGTGATGAGCAGGGTGTCCGACTCGCCCAGGGTCAGGTCCAGCTCCTCGACGAGGAGCGCGCCATCGGGCGTGCGGACGGTGAGGTCCCGCACGGCGAGGCCCTCGCTGCGGTCCGTCGCGTCGAGCGTGGGGAGCGCACGGGCCTCGGCATCGGCGTCGAGCAGGCCCGTGAGCCGGTCGAGCACGGCACGGTAGCCGGCGAACGTGTCGTAGGCGTTGCGGAAGAAGCTCAGCGAGTCGTGCACCTGACCGAACGCCTGCGCGGTCTGCTGGACGTCGCCGAGGCTGATCTGCTGCGCGAAGAATCGTGGCGCCTGCAGGATGATCGGGAAGACCTGGGAGATCTGGGTGATGACGAGGTTGAACCCGTTGAACTTCAGGGTCCGGACGACGATCCGTCGGTAGTTCGCGATGACGGCCCCGAACCGCCTGTCGAGCGTGCGCCGCTCCACCGACTCGCCGCGGTAGAAGGCGATGTTCTCGGCGTTGTCCCGCACCCGGATCAGCGCGTACCGGTAGTGCGCCCCGAGGCCCTCGTCGAGGAAGTTCAGCCGGATCAGCGGTTTGCCGATGCGGAAGGCGAAGACGGTCGCGACGATGACGTAGAGGAAGGCGATGAAGGTCATCGCCCGCGGGATCTCGAGGCCGAGGATCGTGAACGGGCCGGAGAGATGCCAGAGGATGATCGTGAACGACGGCAGGGTCACCAGGGCCTGGACCGCGCCGGCCGGCCCGATCGAGAGGGAGTACGAGGTCCTCGCGAAGGAGGAGATGTCCTCCTGGATGCGCTGGTCGGGGTTGTCGACCTGGGTGTCGGAGAACCGCGAGCGGTGATAGACGCGGTCACCCAGCCAGTCGCCGAGGAGCCGGTGGTTGAGCGACTCCCAGAGGCGGATCAGGAATCGTTGGCCCACGTAGTAGGTCACGAGTGCCTCGAGGACCGACAGGGCGGCGATCACCGCGAAGATGCCGACCGAGCGCCAGAACGCGCCGGCGTCGAGGTTCTGCAGAGCCGTGTACAGGTCGTTGGTCTGGTACGTGTAGAGGATCGTCAGGCGCACCTGCAGCACCACGAGCGCGAGCAGCCCGAGGACGAACAGGACCGGTCGCCACCCGTCGTCGCCGGTCCTGGGGTCCATCCACGGACCGGCGAGCCGCCAGAACTGCCTGCCCCACGTCAGCAGGCGCACGATCAGCGTCGCGACGATCGCGAAACCGATCACGGTGGCGACCCACACCAGCGCGATCCAGATCAGGCTGGACAGCCATTCGGTGCCCCAGTCGACCGATTCCACCGTCTTCCTCCCGATCACCGCGGTAGATCAGCGCCGGACAGTAGCGAGTGGGCCGGGACGTCCGACGGGGACGTGGGTGACCGAGTCGTCGTGACCCGGTTCCGCGCGAGGCTCCGACGGGCTCGGCGCCGGCCTGACAGGGTGGGGCGACCGCACGCCTCGTCGGGAAGGACCGGCCGATGACCCGCTCGCCGTTCGGGGAGCTCCCGCGCGACGTCGACGACGACACCGGCGACGCCCACTGGCCCGGCACCCAGACCTGGGGCGGGCGCGGGCGGGTGTCGATTGTCGTGGTGCTCGGCGTGCTCGCGGCGGTCCTCGTGGTCGTCCTCGCCCTGACGTTCCTGTCCGACGACGATCCCGTGGCCGGCACGGCCGCCGTCGGTCCCGCCCCCGTCCCGACCGACGTGGGCCTCCAGCCGACGACGTCCATGACCGCGGGCGGCGTGCGCTACGAGGTGGGGATCGGGTCGTTCGCCCCGAGCACCCGGGGCGTGACCAGCGCGAACTCCCACCTGTTGGCGGCGTCGATCGTCGTCCGGAACCCCGGTCCCGCGGCCGCGCCGAACCCACTCTCGCCCCGCACGCAAGTGTTCCAGCTGGGGGTGCGCCCACTGGCCGTCGCCGCGACGAGCGGCGCGATCTGCCAGAACACGAGCCCGGCCGCCCCGCCCGGCCAGTACCGCGGGCTCGGGGACGAGTGCGTCGTCTTCGCCCGGGCGACGACGACCGGCGGGGCGGCCCAGCCGACGATCGCCCCCGGCGGCGAGGCCCGCGGCACGCTGCTCTCGCTGCCGGTGCCCGACGCGGTCACGGACACGGACCCGTCGGTGTGGGTGGCCGTGGCGCCGGGAGCGTGGGAGCGGCTCGCTCGCTAGGCAGATGGGTTTCGAGCGGGCACCTGGAGGGGTCCGACGGGCCTCGGAACCCCTCCAGGTGCCCGCTCGGTCGGGGTCGAGTCCCGATGAGCGGGGTGACCGGGGAGCGGCACACCACGCAGGATTCGGGGGCTCCGATCCTGCGCAGTGTGCCTCTCGGCAGGCGGATCAGCTCATGGACAGGATCGAGTCCATGATCGCGTCCCCGGCGGACCCTCCCCCAGCAGGCGCGTCGTCCTCCTCGGGGTCGCCCAGCCCGCTGTCGGGCGACGGCGACTCGTCACCCGGAAGCGTCCCGGGCCCGCCGTCGTCCTCCCCGTCGGACCCTTCAGGGTTCTCGACCGGAGCCGGGTCGGTCTCGTCGGCCGGGGTCTCGTCAGCCGGGGTCTCGTCGGCCGGGGTCTCGTCGGCCGGCGTCTCGTCAGCCGGGGTCTCATCGGCCGGGGTCTCATCGGCCGGCGTCTCATCGGCCGGCGTCTCGTCGGCCGGAGTCTCATCGGCCGGGGTGTCGTCGGCCGGGGTGTCCGTGCCCGGCACGTCCGGCAGGTCGATCGGCAGGTCGACCGGGGGCTTCGGGAGCATCGAGCCGCCGTCGTCCGGCTTCTCCTCACCCTTGCCCGGGTGGCCGTGCTCGTGGCCGTCGGACCCGTGTCCGCAGCCGCACTGGTGGTGCTGGTCGCTGTCGTTCGAGTGCTCCACCGACGGCGAGTCGGTGGCGAACGCGAGCCCGCTGCCGCCGCCCGCGAGCGCCAGGGCGGCGACCGCAGTGAAGGCGCCGCGGCCCGCGAGCCCGGTGAGTCGGCCGTCGCGGCGCTGGGAGGCGTGGTGCTTACGCATGGGGTTCTCCTCGTCTTCGTTGGCATCGGAAGGAGGAACCGGTGTTCCCCGAACCGGGAGGCGACGGTCACCGACCGTGCCTCACTCCGATTAACGAAGCCACCACGAACGGGTCACGGGCACATCACGACAATTCCCATATCGGCATCTGACCAGCGCGAATGCTTATCGTCCGACCACCGACGAAATGGGTGAGCCGCGCTTGTACCCACTCTCACTCGTACGTATGCGTCGAATTCATTCCGACGACGAGGCGGGCCAGTACCGCCCGGTGGTCGCTGCCGGGGACGTCCAGCACCTCGACGCTGCGCGCGGATACCGGGCCGGAGGCCAGCACGTGGTCGATCGTCACGCCGATCCAGCGCGGGCGGTTCGCCGGCCAGGTGGCGGGCGCGCCCGCGGTGAGGACGCGCCCGGGCAGGCCGTGCTCCGGGGTCGCGTTGAGGTCGCCGAGCACGACCGTGGGGTGCTCGGGGTCGGCGAGGAGGGGCCCGAGCAGCCGGTGCTCGCGGACCCAGTCGGGGGTGCGGCGGGGCAGCAGGACCGCGGGGTGCACACCCACCACCCGCACTCCCCCGAGATCGAGGGCGATCCAGCCCGACAGCGTGTCGGACGACGCCGGGTGCACGTCGGTCTCCCCCGCGCCGTCGGCGACGAGCATCGTCAGACTCGGTCCCTCGTCGGCGCCCGCGGCCTCCACCTCCGCGCGGCCGGGCGCGCACGACCACCCGTGGTAGCCCTCGAGCACGTCGAGCAGCCGCTTGCGGAAGCGGTCGCCGGCCTCGGGCAGGACGACGACGTCGGGCCGCTCGGTGCGGATGATCGCCGCGAGCGCCGACGGGTCGGCCCGGCCGAGCCACACGTTGGCGGCCAGGACGGTGAGGTCCCGGGTCGTGGTGGCGGCGTTTCCGTCGTCCAGTGTCAGCATGGCCGCAGTGCTGACACCAGCACGGCGGTGGCGGGCGGTGGACAGGGCGAGCGCCGTGGCGGCGACCCCGAGGACGCCGCGCGCCCAGCCTCGTCGTCGGGACAGCAGGAGCGCCGGCAGCGCGGCACCGAGGGCGAGGCGGCGCCGGAAGGCGACGAGGATCGGCCAGGGCGGGGTGCGCGCGAGCCCCAGCGCCTCGGGCAGGAGGACGGCCGTGGCGACGAGCGCCGGGATCCCACGTCGCAGCATGGCCCGATCATGCGCGTCGGCACCGGAAAGGTCCGTGAAAGCGTGATCCGCTTCGATCGACGAAGTGGACACCGACCGGGGGACGCCCCTAGGGCGTGAGTCGGAGTCCGAGGGGCAGGGTCGGTCCCGGGATGGCGGGGGGTCGTTCCGGGGCCGTCTCCTGCCCGAATCCCTCGGCCGCGTCCGCCCAGGGCGTCCAGCCGAGGTTCGCGGCGGTGGTGGCGGCGCAGCGGAACCGCTCGTGGGCGGCGGCGCGGTCGCCGCGGGCGTGCAGGGCGAGGCCCCGGTAGAGGTCGACCGGGCCGAAGAAGGCGGCGCCGATCCCGACGACCACGGTGGCGCCGGGGTCGTGGGGCAGCCCGGCGAGCACGACGTCGGCGGTCGCGGCGTCGCCGAGCGAGAAGGCGGCGCAGGCGGCGAGGCAGAGGCCGACCCGGTCGAACAGGCCGCCCTCGCGGTCGCGGCGTCGGCGGAAGAACTCGGCGAGATGGACGGCGGCCGTCGGAGGGTCGCCGTCCTGCACCGCGTCGACCGCGGCGCACGCCGGCCACGCCGGCTCGAGCGGGTAGTCCGTGGCCGTCCGGGCGGGCAGGCCGCCGAGTACAGGCAGGTCACCGCCGAGCAGGTGCTTGGCGACGAGGTGCGACGCGAAGGCCCCGAGCGCATCGGCCACCCCGAGCTCGTTCCCGACGGTGAACGCCTCCTGCGCGGCCTCGTCGGCGGCCGCGACCTTGCCGACGGCCAGCAGCGACGACGCCTCCACCAGGCGGCTCGCCCACATCGTGCGCGGCCGGTGGCGGCGCTCGGCCTCGGGACCGAGCTCGGCGGACAGGGCGAGGGCCTCGTCGAGCAGCCCGGCGCTCACCAGCGCGGACACCAGCAGCTCGTCGGCCTCGAAGCGCAGTGTCGTCGCGCCCGCCTCGCGGGCGAGCTCGGCCGCCCGGCGGGCCGTGCGCACCCGCTCGGCGGCGGGCAGGGGCGCGTCGAGCTCGAGGTAGGCGCGGGCGACGGCGACCTCCGCCCCCTGGCGCGCGGGGACGTCCCCCTCGCCGAGGGCGAACAGCTCGTCGACGAGCCCCGCGGTCCCGCGCAGCCCGTCGAGCTGGCGCTTCTCGACGACGAGGCCGTGCAGCACCCGGGCCCGCTGCAGGTCGTCGAGGGGCAGCTCCCGCACCTTGAGCAGCCGCTCGAGGCGCCGGGGCCGCCCGATCACCGACGGGCCCTGCGCGTCGTCCCCCATCGCGGCGGCGACGGCCCGGGCGACGTCGGCGGCGGGGTCGGCGACGATGCCGTCGTAGAGGTCCGCGGCCTCGTCGACCCGGCCGAGCCCCTCGAGGACGAGGCCGCGCACCAGCCGGGCACCGACGGGGTCGCCCGTGGGTCCGGCCGCCTCGAGCAGCGCGAGCGCGGCGGGCAGCGCGCCGTCGCGGTACGCGGCCCACGCGGCGGTCAGGTGCGCGTCGGCGACGGTGGTGCCGGGCAGCAGCGCGGCCGCGCCGACGGTGTGACGCAGGACGACGAAGGGGTCGGTCCCCTCCCCCAGCGCCTCCAGGTGCGCGCGGTGCAGCTGGGCGGCGACGACGGCGGGCACCGTGTCGAGCACGGCCGCCGCGGTGAGCTCGTGGCGGAACGCGAACCCGTCGGCGGTGGGGACCGCGAGGGTCATCGTCACGGCGGGGCGCAGGTCGCGGGCCAGGGCGCGCTCGCCGAGACCGGCCGCGGCGGCGAGCTGCGCCAGCGGCAGCGGCCCGAGCACGGCGAGCACCTCCAGGCCGTGGCGGCAGCGTTCCGGGAGTCCGTCGAGCTGGTGGGCGAGCAGCGGGCGCAGCCGCTCGGGGACGCGCCCGGCCGCGCGCTCGCGCGCCTCGTCGTCGGGAAGGTCCTTGAGCTCGGCGAGCAGCGCCGAGAGGTGCAGCGGGTGCCCGCCGGTGCGCTCCCAGAGCCGCCGGACGAGGGCCTCGGACACGGCGTCGCCGACGAGCGCGCGGGTACCCGGCTCGTCGAGCTCACGCAGCGCGATGCGGCCGACGCCGTCGAGCAGGGCGAGGTCGGCGGCGGCGTCGCTCCAGGCGGGGTGGGGTGTCGTGTCGGGCTCGCGGACCCCGAGCAGCACGACGACGCCCGGCGGCAGGCCGGCGCGGCCGAGCGCGCGCAGGACGTCGAGCGAGGCGGGATCGGCGCGGTGGGCGTCGTCGAGGGCGATCAGGACGAGGCCGTCGGCGGCGGCCACGGCGAGGCGACGGCGCAGGGTGCGTCCGGGCGCCGGGTCGCGCAGCGACGGCGGCTCCACGCCGACCGCGTGCAGGGCCTGCTGCCACGCGGCGAACGGGGCCTGGTCGTGCTCCCACAGGCCCCGGCCGACGGTGGCGCCGCGGCGGGCGGCCTCGTCGATCGCGGCCGTGATCAGCGTCGACTTCCCGATCCCGGCCTCGCCCGCGACCACGACCACGCGCCCGGAGTGTGCGTCGCCGAGGGCCTCGCGGATCGTCGTGAGGGGCCCGGCGCGGCCGACGACGTCGCGGCGCCGGCGCTGGACCTGCTCGAGGACCGTGCGCTCCGCGGCGCGCAGGACGTGGCCCGGGTCGGTCCCGTGCTCGGTGCGCAGCCGCCGGCGGGTGGTCGCGATGGTCTGCAGCGCCTCGCTGGCGCGCCCGACGCGGTGCTGGGCGAGCGCGGTGAGGGCGGCGAGCTCCTCGCGGTCGGGGTGGCGGGCGAGCACGGGCGTGCAGAGGGCCGCGGCCTCGTCGGGCCGGTCGGTGGCGAGGAGGGCCCGGGCCCGGTGGGCCACGACGTCGAGGTGCCGCCGCTCGACCCGGTGCCGCTCGGCCGAGAGCCGCGACCCGGGGCGGCAGCCCGGGAAGGCCTCGCCGCCGTAGCAGGCGAGGGCGGCGTCGGGCGCCGCGTCGAGGAACCGGGCGAGGTCGACCTCCCCCCGGCCGACGTGCAGCACGTAGCCGCCGCCGGTGCTCGCCACCACGGCGGGCGCCACCCACTTCCGCAGCCGCGTGACCTGGACCTGCAGCGCCGCCGACGGGTGCTTCGGCATCGCCTCGCCGTAGAGCTCGTCGATCAGCGTCGAGGAGGCCACCGGACGGCCGGGATCGAGGGCGAGCTGCGCGAGGAGCGTGCGCAGCACCGCGCTCCGCACCGACCGCGCGCCCACCACCTCGACCGCGCCCAGCAGGCGAATCTCCGTCACCGCTCCCCCAGGAGTAACCCACCGTGACTACTTACGCAGACCATACGTCCGAAGCGGTGATCGGGGTAGACCAGATCGACCCCGGCGACCTACTACTGGTCACGCCGAAGCCGAACGAACCCCTGGGCCATCTCATCACCCGCCTCGACGGCTCGGCCTTCTCCCACAGCGCGCTCGCCCTGGGCGGCGGCCGGGTCGCCTCGGCCCGGGCCTGGGTCGTGGGCGACGGGACCGACCTCGGCGGGATCCGCTTCGACCGGGTCGAGGACTTCTGGGCCAAGAAGCAGTCGGTGTACCGGCTCGCGGTGCTCCCGGACGTCGCGCGCGGTCCCGCCCTGGAGCGCGTGCGCCGGCTCGTCCGGCCCGGTGACGACGGCGAGTTCTCCCTCCCGAAGATCCTGATCGTCGCGATCGCCCTCGCGAGCTGGGAGCCCGGGCTCGACGACGAGGCGGCCCGGACGCTGCGGCGCCTCGCCGTCGAGGCGGCCCGCGCCTTCGAGGAGCTTCCCGACGACCGCAGCTTCTTCTGCGCCGAGCTCGTCGCCCACGCCTACGGACGCACCTTCGGAGTCCCGGCCCTGACCCCGCGGAACCCCGTGCCGGCGCCGCCGACGCGGGAGGGGGTCCTCGACACCGTGCTCGAGCGGGTCACCTCCGTGCTCACCGACGAGCGCGCCCGGGCCGCGGTGGACCGGCTCCTCGACGGCGTGGGAACCACCCTGTCGACGTTCCTCGACGAGGCCGCCAGGCGCATCCTGCGCAGCCCGGTGAGCGCACTGGCCCCCGACACCGGGCGCTTCCGGGGCCGGCTCACGCCGGACAAGCAGGAGTTCCCCGACGCCGAACAGCTCCCGCGGGCCCTCGTCACGCCGCGCATGCTGCTCGACGCGAGCTGGACCGCCCGCCACACCCAGCGGGTCGACGGGGACGGCGCGCCGCCGGCGCCGGACGACGCCGGCCGGACGCGCCCGTGCCGCGAGCTGGTCCCCTAGCACCGGCGGTCAGTTCTCCGGGTTGTCGCTGGCCTTCTGCGCGCCCCAGCCGTGCCAGCGCTCCACCTCGATCCAGGCGCTGACCCGGTCGCGGTCGCGCACCGGGTAGGGCTTGCCGGTGTAGTGGGTGGAGAGCCGGTCGATCTGGGTGAGCCCCTCGTCGTCGGCCCACTCCACGACCCGGCCCTGCATCGAGACGTGGGTGTACCAGTCGTCCTCGGCGAGGACGGTGATCGTCGTGCGGGGGTCGTCGCGCAGGTACTTCACGCGCGTCCGTCCCTTGTCCATGTTCACGAGCACGCGGCCGTCGTCCCAGAGGTACCAGGTGGCGACGGAGACCGGCGATCCGTCGGCGCGCAGCGAGGTGATCACGCTGGGGTTGGGGCGGGCGAGCAGGTCCTGGACCTCGGTGGGCAGGGGCGGCGTGGGCATGGCGGGAGCGTAGGCGGCAGCCGGGCCACACGCCGGTCACGAGCAGGTCACCGCGCCCGGGGAAGATCCACCTGAAGGGGTGGTGTGAGGCCTTGAGGGTCGAACCCGCTCCTACGGTGGGGCGCAAGAGACCTCCACCGAAAGGAGTAGTCGGTGCGCCGCCTCCCGCTGCTGATCGCCGCCGTCGTCGCGATCGTGCTCGCCTCCCTCGTCCACGGGACCCCGGCGCCGACCCCGGCCGCCGCCGCACCCGCGGGCCGGGCCGGCTTCTCCCCCGGCGGGTCGTTCCTCTTCGCCGACGCCGCGACCCAGGCGGCGGAGGTCCGGACGATGGCCGCGGGCGGGGCCCGCTGGATCCGCCTCGACATCGACTGGTCGGCCATCGAGACCTCCCGCGGCACCTACAACTGGGCGCGCACCGACCAGGCCGTGAACGCCGCCCGCACCGGCGGCCTGTCCGTCATCGGGCTCCTCGGCTACACCCCGGCCTGGGCCCGGCCCTCGGGCACCACCGCCCGGCGCCCCCCGACGAACCCCGCCGACATGGCCTCCTTCGCGACGGCCGTGGCGAAGCGCTACGGCGCGGGGATCGACGTCTGGGAGGTGTGGAACGAGCCGAACCTCGCCAGCGCGTGGAACCCGGCGCCCGACCCCGCCGCCTACGTCCGCCTGTTCAAGCCGGTGTCGGCCGCGCTGAAGGCCGCCGACGCGGGCAGCACGATTCTCACCGGCGGCATCTCCGCCGACGGCGACGACGGCGGCGCGGGGCACTACGCCACGGGCGCCTGGGTCTACGCCCTCTACCAGGGCGGCGCGCAGGCGTCGTTCGACGGCATCTCCGTGCACCCCTACTCGTTCCCGAAGCTGCCCTCGCAGACCGGGTCGACCGGCTTCGCGTCGATCCCGTCCCTGCGCAACTTCATGGTGAGCCGCGGCGACACCGCGAAGGGCATCTGGATCACCGAGTTCGGCTCGCCGACGCTGCCCTCCCCCGGCGTGGTCACCAACGACCAGCAGGCCGCGATCCTCGCCGACGGGTTCCGGCTGGTGGCGAGCTGGCCCTGGGTGCGGACGTTCCTGGTCTACAACCTGCGCGACGGGCTGCCCACCTCGAGCCGCGAGCAGCACTTCGGGCTGCGCACGATCAACGACCAGCCGAAGCCCGCCTGGACGACGTTCACCAGCCGCGCACCCACGCTGTAGGGGCGGATAGGCCGCCGGCGCGGGCGATAGGCCGCCGGATCGCTCGTTGTCCGGATGACTTTCCCGAGATCATCGGGCCGGGTATTCGTTGCCGGTCGCTCCCGCGACTGGGGGGATCGCGGGAGCGACGCCGTCACGTTGAGCCGGGGTGCTTCGATGTACTCCCGGGGGACACGATCGGGTGGAGCCCCGTGATCTCCCGGGGGGCCCGACGCCGATGCCGCGACCGCAGCGCGAACTGGACCCCGGCGGCGGCCCGCTCGTCGAGTTCGCCCGCGACCTGCGGGCGCTGCGGGACGCGGCGGGGAACCCCAAGTTCACGACGATGGCCCGGCGCACCGGCCGCTCGAAGACCGCGCTCGCGGACGCCTCGGCCGGCCAGCACCTGCCCCGGTGGGAGACCGTCGAGGACTTCGTCCGGGCCTGCGACGGCGACCCGGCCCCGTGGCGGGAGCGGTGGACGGCGCTGCGCGCGGAGCTCGGGAGCTCGTCGGCCGAGGCCGCTCCTCGTCGGCCCGGTACCCCTCCGGGTGGCAGCGATGTGCCATTGCGGACACCGGACGTCAGCGAGGTGCCACCGCGGACACCGGAGCCCGACGAGGCCGCGGCCGAGGATGGCGCCTCCCTGCCGCCCAGCGTCAGCGACGTGCCATCGCTGACACCCGACCCCGGGAGCCCCACTCCCGGGAGCCCGGCCCGACGACGAGGCCCGCTGCTCGCCGTGGCGCTCGCGGCGGTCGTCGGGATCGCCCTGGGGTTCCTCCTCGGCCGGCTCACGGTCCCCGAGCCCCCCGTGGTCCCCCAGACCGTCGAGGCGATCGAGGTGCAGAACAAGATCGCGCTGGGCGCCGACCGCCTCGTCGAGGACCGGACCCCGGCCTACCTGTCGACCGAAGCGCTGTCCTACTGCGCGTCGCCGAGCCGCTCGTGCAAGGTGCCCGGGACCGAGATGGTGTCGGGCGCCGCGGTGGTGGCCAGTTGCTGGACCCGGGGCCAGATGATGTGGAACGTCGACCTCGCCGACCCCGACCAGGCGCGCAACCCCGACCGCGTCCAGTCCGACCTCTGGTACCGCGCCTCGTTCCCCGACGGGCGCACCGGCTACCTCTCGGAGGTCTACGTCGCGCGCGGCGATCGCGGCGGGCGAGGACTCCCCCGCTGCACGCCCTGACCTACCGGCTCGCGGCCAGCCCCTCGACCCAGTCGACGTAGGCGCGGTGGGCCCGCCCGGCCCCGAGCGCGTCGGCGGCGTAGGCCTGCCCGCGCCGACCCGCCTCGTCGTCGCCCGCCGTGGCCGCGACGGCGGCGAGCAGGTCCGCGGGGGCGCCGGGGTCGACCCGCACGCCGGCCCGGGCCCGGCCGATCTCGGCCGAGGCGGCGGAGTGCGGCCAGGACGCGGCGACGACCGGCCGCCCGGCGGAGAAGTAGGACGTCAGCTTCGAGGGCGCGCTCATCTCGGCCACCGTCTCCGCCTCGTTGACCACGAGGACGTCGGCGGCGGCGAGGGCGTCGGGGAAGCGGTCGTCGGGCAGCGGGTCGAGGAAGGTGAGCCGCTCGATCCCGGCCCCGAGCTCTTCGAGCCGGGCGCGCTGGTTGCCGGTCCCGAGCAGCACGAACCGCACCGGCGAGTTCCGGGCGTCGGCCTCGCGGGCGGCCGCGACGACGTTCTCGAGCCCCTGCTTCACGCCCATGTTCCCGGCGTGCAGGGCGATCACCTCGTCGTCGCGCCAGCCGAGCTCCCGGCGGGTCGCGGCCCGGTCGCGGGTGGGGGCGGCGATGTGCGACCAGTTGGGGATCGTCGTGATCCGTGCCGGGTCGACGCCGAGGTCGGCGAGCGGCCGGGTGAACTGCGGGTGCACCACGGCGACGCCGTCGGCGCGCGAGAGCAGGCCGCCCTCGAGCTTCGCGCCCCAGCCGGCCAGCCGCGAGGAGGTCATGCGGGTCTCGGCGAGGGCGCGGGAGTAGAGGTCCTGGGTGACGACGCCCAGGGCCGTCCGGCCCTCACCCCTCCCGCGCAGCGCAGCGGAGCCGGGCCATCGGTACTTCCAGCGCAGGCCGGCGAGCACGGTGAGCAGGACGGGGCTGACGGCCACCACGACGTCGGGCCGGGGGCCGCCGACGAGGCCCGCGTGGGCGGTGAAGGCGGCGTCCATGACGATGCGGCGGCGGGCGTCGGGAACGGCGGGCACGGGGTGGCGCACCCGGGTGACCGGGACGCCGTCGACCAGCTCGCGGCGGCGCAGGCCGGTGTACCCCTCGGTGACCTCCCAGGCCGGGTAGTGCGGGTAGCCGGTGACCACCCGCACCCGGTGGCCGGCCTCGTGCAGGGCCGCCACCATGCCGGTGGTGTACGGCGCGTTCCCGGTGTGCTCGGGCGCGTAGTGCATCCCGATGACGCAGACGTCGAGGGCGCCCGTCCGGCCCCGGGGCCTCGGGTGCACCCGGTGCTGGGCCAGCGTCATCGCGGTGCTCCTCGGTGCGGCGTCGGTCGTCCGACGACGAATCGTCTCCGCCGCGCCCCTGGAACACCCTGGGAACAGATCCCAGGTCTGGTCCGACCGGGTCACAACCGTCACCGGGCCATGCCCGATTTGCGTACCTCATGGCATTGACCGCGCCGATCAGCGCCCGGATCATGGTCGCGTGTCCCCCGAACGCGCGGCCGCCGTCGAGAAGATGACGGTGCGTGACGCACCGTCGGGGCCGCGGGTGTCGGTGGTGGTGCCGCTGTTCCAGAAGGAGCGCTACATCGGCCGCACCGTCGCGAGCGTGCTGGCGCAGACCTTCACCGACTTCGAGCTCGTGGTGCTCGACAACGCCTCGACCGACGGATCCGTGGCCGAGGTGCGGGCGTTCGCCGAGGACCCGCGGCTGCGGCTCGAGCATAACCCCGAGACCGTGCCGATGACCGCGAACTTCGCGCGCGCCGTCGAGCTCTCCCGGGCCCCGCTGGTCAAGGTGCTCATGGCCGACGACCTCCTCACCCCCACCGCGCTGGCGGAGCAGGTCGCCCTGATGGACGCCGACCCCTCGCTCGCGCTGGTCTCCTGCCGCCACGACCTCGTCGACGACGCCGACCGGGTGATCGCCCGGGGCCGGGCCCTGCGCAGCCCCGACCTGCTGGGCCGCCAGGAGGCCGCCACGGTGCTGCGGCGCATCGTCCGCCACCGCGGCAGCCCGCTCGGCGTGCCGGGCAACATGCTCTTCCGCCGCACCGCGTTCGACGCCGCCGGCGGCTTCCCGGAGTGGGCCTACGCCCTCGACGTCGGCCTCGCCGCGCGCCTGGTCACCCAGGGCGCGTTCTACGGGATGCCGAGCTCGCTCTCGCAGTTCCGGCTGGCCGGCGGGTCGAGCACCTCGACCGCGCGCAAGGAGAACGTCGCCGAGCAGCACGCCTTCCTGCGCTCGCTGCGCCGCGAGCACCCCGACGTGGTGCGGCCCCGCGACGTCGCCCTGGGCCTGGCCCGCCAGCCGGTGACCTGGCTGCGGGAGCGGCTCATGATGGTGGCCGCGGACGACCCGCACTCGGTCCGCCACCGCGTGGCGGCCCGGGTGCTGCGGCTGTAGGACCTCCGCGACCGCCGGCCTCAGCCGACCTTCGAGGCGAACACGACGATGTTGTCGCGGTAGTTGAGCGAGGCGTCGTCGAACGGGCCGCCGCAGGTCAGCAGCCGCAGCGTGCTGGCCGTCGACGGGCCGTAGACCCGCTCGGTGGGCAGGCCGTCCTTGGGAAACGTCTCGATCGAGTCGACCCGGAAGCGGGCGGTCCCGCCGTCGGAGCGGTCGACGGTGATCTCGGCGCCGGGGCGCAGGTCGTCGAGCGCGCCGAACACGGCCGGGCCGCGGCGGGTGTCGACGTGACCGACCATCACGGCCGGGCCCGGGTCGCCGGGCACCGCCGAGGAGGTGAACCAGCCGACCTTCGAGAAGTCGGTGGGCACCTGCAGCGCCCCGCGGTAGTCGACGCGCAGGTCGACCGGGTCGCTCGAGTCGAGGCCGATGCTCGGGATGTCCAGCGACGTCGGGTGCGGCCCGCCGGGGGGCGGCGCGGTCGCGAGGGAGAGCGGCATCTTCACGGCGGCGGGCACGCTGTCGACCCCGTCGGCGTCGTCGGCGCCGAACCAGCCCGCGATGGTGTCCCAGATGCCGCCGGCGGCGAGACCCCCATGCAGGAGACCACTGCGGGAGAGGCCGCCGAGTCCGGCGCCGATCCCCCCGGTGGGCGGGCTCGGGGCCACCGGGGCCGGCGGGGTGGACGCCTCCGGGGCCGTCTCGGCGCTCGAGGGCTGCGGCGGGGCCGGGGTGCCGGGGGCGACCGGCGGCACCGAGGACTCCGCGGTGCGGGGCGCCTGGCTCGGCACCACCGGCGGGGCGCCCGGGGCGGGGGTGGGCACGGAGGCCGCGGACGCGGCGTCGGGCACGAGCTGGGTGGCGAGGCCGCCGTCGGCGCCGCGGGTGACCACCAGCGTGGCGACCGACGTGCTGGTCACCGGCACCTCGAGCTCCGCGGACTTCCCGCTGCGGCTCCGGACCTGCAGGGTCCAGGGCTGCGCGGGCACCGTGGCGTAGGGGGTGGCCGACCCGTAGAAGAGGGTCCGCGCGATCGGGACGTCGGGGCTGCCGGGCGAGGAGCCGGTGACGTCGACGGGCCCCACCTCCGCGGCGGCCTGGACGATGCGCAGCGCGCCGCTGCCCGCGGCGGCCGGGGCGGTCTCGTCGTCGAGGACCTGGGCCTGGGTGGCGCCGTTCGGGCCGATGTCGACGAACGTCGCCGTCTGGGCGGAGCCGGCGGGCACGTCGACCGCGACGTCGAACAGCGGCGGCGAGCTCTGCGGGGCCCCGGCGGGCCGGCCCTGCACGCGGTAGGTGCCGGCCGGCTCGGTGAGGTACGGGCTCACGGTGCGGTACGAGACCTCCCCGGCCACCTTGGTGAGCGGCAGGTCGGGGCCCTGGGCGTACATGTCGACGGCCGGGGTGGCCGGCGACAGGTGCGCGAGGCGCAGCATCCCGGTGCCCGGGTCGGCGGTCGCCTCCCGCACGCCGATCACCGCGACCGCGCCGATCGCGAGGACCACCACCGCCGCGGCCGACCCGGCCACCCACCACACCCGTCGTCGGGACCCTCCGTGCGCCATGTCGCCCTGTTCCCCCTTCGGTCGCCCCCCATTCAGGGGAACGTCAGTCGAATGAGCGGCCCCACAGCTGACGCCGTGAGGTCACTCCGAGCTTCGAGAACACGTTGCCGAGGTGGTAGGTGATCGCCTTCGGGGTGACGTGCAGCGCCGCGGCGACCTCGCGGCTGGTGAGGCCCTGCGCGACGAGGCGCACCACCTCGTGCTCGCGGGGGGTCAGCGAGGGCCGGGGCTCGTCGTCCGCCGCCGTCCGGGCGGCGGGCAGAACGGCCGGCACCGGGGCCTCGTCCGACCGGGAACCGTCCGACCGGGAACCCTCGAACCGGGAACCGTCGAACCGGGAACCGTCGGACCCGGGGGCGTCGTCGGCGGGCACCCGGTAGACCCCGGGGACCCCGGCGTCGATCTCGGCGTCGACGGCCGCGACCCACGGGGCCGCCCCGAGCGCGGCGAAGGCCCGGCGGGCCGCGGCGAGGTCCTCGGCGGCCGACGGCCATCCCTGGCGTCGCGCCAGACCGCCCGCCGCGGCGTGCAGGGCGGCCACCTCGACGGGGCAGGCGTCGGCCCGGCTGCCCGCGGAGGCGACCAGGTCGAGCGCCGCGCGGTACGCCGTCCGGGCGCCGTCGACGTCCCCGCGCTTCTCGGCGAGCCGCCCGATCAGCCGGTGCCGGGACAGGACGAAGCCCAGCGACGCACCCGCGACCGGCCACTCGCGCACGATCTCGTCCGCCGCGGCGACGCGCCCGGCGTCGATCGCGATGTCGGCGGCGAGCACCCGCCAGGGCGCCGTGGGGGCGCTGAGCATCGCGGGGACGGGGCCGTCGACGAGCCCGGACGCGAGCCGGTAGGCCTGCTCGAGGTCCCCCCGCAGGTGGGCGACCATCGCCCCGTTGAGGGCGACGATGAAGGCCCCGAAGGGGTTCGGGGAGCGCCCGAGGGCCCCGCGGGCCCGTTCGAGCAGGATCTCGGCCCGCTCGGGGTCCCCCCGGACGGCGGCGGTGCTCGCGCCGAGCGCCCGGGCGGCGGGCCCCACCCAGGCCCCGCCCGGCTCGTCGGCGGTCGTCGCGCCCACCCGGGCCTCGGCCTCGGCCTCGTCGTAGCGGCCGAGCCGGAACGCGGTCTCGGCGAGGGCCAGGTGCACCACCCGGCCGGTGGTGGTCTGCGACCCGCCGCGCACGCGGTGCAGCGCCTCGTGCAGCCCGGCGTAGGCCTCCTCCACGCGGCCCGCGGCGAGGTGCAGCCGCGCGGTGAGGATCGCCGGCTCCGGCCCGTAGGCCCCGGCGAGGTGGTCGGCGAGGGCGTCGAGCCCGGCATCGGGGCCCCACTGCTGCGCCCGGCCGTGCGCGGTGACCACGGCGGCCTCCTCGCGCAGCCGGGGGTCGTCGGTGAGGGCGGGGACCCGTCCGGCGGCGTCCACCGCCCGCATCCCGCGGCCGCGCCGGAGGTGCTCGGCGCCGAGCCGGACCGCCGCGAGCGCGCGGACCCCCGGGTCGGCGTCGAGGTCGTCGAGCGCGGCCTGCAGGAGGACGTGGGCCTCGGGCTCGGAGGACTCGGAGGCGAGCACGCCCAGGGCGAGGTCCCGACCGGCTCCGCCCAGGGCGACCCGCAGCCGGGGCTCGAGGGCCCGCAGCCGGCGGGTCGCCCCGGCCCGCACCAGGCGCACCGCGGCCGCCGTGGTGCGGTGCTCGCGGTCGGGGCCGGTGGCCGACAGGTCGGCGGCCCACAGGAGCCGGGTCGCGGCGTCGTCGTGGTCGGAGCTCTCGGCGTGGGCGGCCGCGGCGAACGCGTCGGCCGTCGCGGCGTCGGGACGACCCGCCGCACCGGCGACGGCGTGCGCGAGCGCCGCCCGGCCCCCGAGCACGGCCGCGGCCCGGCCGTGCATCCGCGCCACCTCCGGCGTCGGCGCGGCCGCCAGCACGACGTCGCGGACGCGGCGGTGCAGGAACCGCAGCCCGGCGGGACGGGGTTCGACGAGGCCGCCGCGGACGGCGGTGTCGACGTCCCCGGGGCCGATCTCCTCGCCGGCGACCCGTTCCAGCGTCGTCGCGGGCGCCGTGCCGCCCAGCACCGCGAGCGCCGTGAGCAGGCGGCGGGACGCGGCGGGCAGGCCGCCGAGGACGACCTCCACCAGGCCCTCGAGGTCGCGGGCGGGAGGCGGCGGCGCGACCCCCGCCAGGACCTCGTCGGGAAGGGAGCGCACCAGGAGCGCGAGGTGCACCGGGTGCCCGCCGGTGGCCGCGACCAGCCTCGCGGCGACCACCGGCCCCGGCAGCGGCGAGGCCGGGCGCCGGCTCGCGACGAGGGCGGCCACGGCCGGTGACTGCAGGCCGCCGACCGTCTCGGTGCGGGTGCGGGTCTCCACCGCGCCCGGGACGTCGCCGGCCGTGGGGTCGGGCACGAAGAGCCGCGGCCACCAGGGCGGGGAGGCCGGGGAGCGCCCCGGGTCGGTGGCCGTGGCGAGGACGAACATCCCGCCCGACTGCAGGCGGCGCAGGACGTCGGTGAGCACCACCGCGGACGCAGGGTCGACGTGCTGGAGGTCGTGCAGGACGAGCACCACGGGGCGGAGCCGGTCGGGCGGGCCGTCGCCGTCGGGCCGGCGGAGCCCGACGAGGGCCTCGTGCAGCGCGAGCGCCGAGCGCGCCGCCGTGGCGCCGAGGTCGCCCCGCCGGGCGTCGAGGGCCCGACCCAGCTGCTCGACGACGGCGAACGCGCGGGCGACCCCGACCGGGACGGGCACCGGTTCCTCGGCCGCCACGCGCACCACGACCGCGCTGTCGTCGGCCTCGAGCGCGGCGCAGAAGGCGTCGACGACCGTCGTCGTGCCGATGCCGGACTCCCCGGTCAGCAGCACCCGGGCCGAGTGGCCGCGCCGCACCCGGTCGACCTCCTCGTGGAGGCGGGCGATCTCGGTGCCGCGTCCGACCGGAGCAGGCGAGGAGGCCATCAGGGCCTCGGGGAACCGCCCGTCCGCCGTCGTGGACACCCTCGACCCCCTGACACGTTCCGTGTTCCCAGCCACCTTACGGAGACACCCGATGGGATCAAAGGATGACGCGGAGATCCATCGGTCACTCTGCGGTAGTGAACAAGCGCATATCGACCGTCGGTGTTCACGCGGTCGAGTGACGTGGTCGGGCGAACCCTGGGAGGAGTTCCCAGGGTCCGAACGGCCGTTCCTCGGCAGCATCGGTGACCGGACGGTTTCGCGATCGTGATCCGGGGAAGGGGTGGGACCGCATGGCCGGTGTCCAGACGGCGGCGGGCGAGGCCCGTGAGCACGTCCGGCCCACTCTCGCCGCGGTCCCCGCCGTGCGGGCACCCCGGCCCGGCAGCCCCGTCGACCCGCCGCGCGCCCGCCCCGTCCTCGGGGTCCGCCGGGCCGGTCGGCTCCAGGCCTGGATGGTGGTGCTCCCGGTCGACGCGGTCGCCACCGCCGCCCCGGTGCTCTGGTCCCCCGACTACTGGAAGGCCTACCTGGCCCTCTCGGTGATCACCGTGGCCCTGGTGTGCGGCGGCGGGCGCTACCGCGCCCGGCTCCACCTCTCGGTCCTCGACGAGCTGCCCGCCCTGCTGGGGCGCCTCCTGATCGCGATCGCGCTCGTCGCCGCGGTGTTCGCGTTCCGCCACGACGACCTCGGGGTGACCCAGTTCGTCGTCAGCGCCCTGGAATCCGTGGGCCTCGTGGTCGCCGGCCGGTTCCTGACGACGAGGCTGGTCATGACGGCGCGCCGCCGCCGGATCGTCGCGCACCGCACCCTGCTGATCGGCGGGGGCGAGCTCTCCGGCGAGATCGCGGCCCTGCTCGAGCGCTACCCGCGCTACGGCCTCGCCGTCGCGGGCTACCTCGACGCCGTCCCCGGCCCCGCCTCCGCGCGGGTGCCCTGGGTGGGGACGCTCGACGACCTCGACGCCGTCGTCGGCTCCCACGGGGTCGACGTCCTGCTCGTGGGCGACGGGCACGTCGACGAGGAGGACCTCCTCGACCGCGTCCGCACTCCGGCCGCCGCGCACTGCGACCTGCTCGTCGTCCCTCGCCTGCACGCCTTCGCCACGGCCACCGGGGCCTCGGACCACATCGGCTCTCTGCCGGTGATGCGCATCCGCACCCCCGCCCTGTCCGGGGCGGCGTGGTCGCTCAAGCGCGCCGTCGACGTGGTCGCCTCGACCCTGGCCCTCGTGCTCCTCTCCCCCGTGCTGCTGGCCTGCGCGCTCGCCGTCCGGCTCGAGGGCGGGCCCGGCATCCTCTTCCGCCAGGTGCGCGTCGGGCGCGACGGCCGGCAGTTCGAGTGCCTGAAGTTCCGCTCCATGCGCCCGGCCACCTCCATCGAGGGCGACACCCAGTGGTCGATCGCCCAGGACTCCCGCGTCGGCCGCGTCGGCCGCGTGCTGCGCGCGACCTCGCTCGACGAGCTCCCCCAGCTGTGGAACATCCTGCGCGGCGAGATGACGATCGTCGGGCCCCGCCCGGAACGCCCGCACTTCGTCGAGCGCTTCTCCGCCGAGCACCCGCGCTACGGTCACCGCCACCGCGTGCCGGCCGGGCTCACCGGCCTCGCGCAGGTCTCGGGCCTGCGCGGGGACACCCCGATCTCCGACCGCGCGCGTTTCGACAACTACTACATCGAGAACTGGTCGCTGTGGCTCGACGCGAAGGTCCTGCTCCGCACGGTCGCCGAGGTGGTGCTGGCACGGGGCCGCTGACGCCCGGCCGGGTCTCCCGGAGACAGGTGCTCGCCCTCACGACGACGGCCGGCGCGGCCGCGTTCGTCGCCGCCTCGTGCGCGGGCGCCCCGCACCCCCCGGCCCCCGACGACGACCTCCCGCGCCCGTCCGGCGCCCCGCTGCGCCGCGGCACCGTGCACGACGTCCGCGCCGCGGGGGCCACCGGCGACGGCAGGACCGACGACGCCGGCGCCTTCGTCCGGTCGCTGGCCGCCGCCCGGTCGGGCGACACCGTGGCGGTTCCCGCCGGGACCTACCGCCTCGTGCTGCCCCAGCCCCTGGAGCTCCCCGCCGGGGTGCTGCTCGCCGGGCAGCCCGGCCGCACGGTCCTGCGCGTCGAGCCGGGTGCGACCGCCGCGGTGGAGGTGGCCGGCACCGAGGCGGCGATCGACGGGCTCGAGCTCGCCCGCAACGCCGACGTCGAGACCGTCCTGCTGCGCGTGGGGCAGGTCGACCGGCTCATCCTCTCGCGGGTGGTGCTCTCCGGGGCGGCCGACTCCTACGACGCGTTCTGCCACGGCATCCAGCTCGGCGTCACCGACGACGTCTCCACCGGCCTCGTCGTGCGGGACTGCCTGTTCCACCGCCTGACCTACGGGCTCTACCAGGCCAACGAGTCGACGGCGATCACCGTCGGGGTGCAGGTCACCGGCAGCACGTTCGCCCGCAACGCCAACACCGACCTCGAGTTCAACAGCCCCGCCGGCTCGTTCCGCGACGTCGTCGTCCGCGACTGCACGTTCCGCGACAACGACTCCCCCGGCTTCGCCGTCGGCATCGCGCACTGCGCCGAGGTGACCGTGACCGACTGCTCGATCACCAACTACCGGATGGAGGCCGTGCACGTGGAGGACTGGTCCTCCGACGTCACGGTCAGCGGCTGCCGGTTCACCGCCTGCGGGCTCCGGGAGTTCGCCCACGTCCAGGTCATCTCCGGGTGCACCCGGGTCACGGTGCGCGGCAACACCCACGACGCCGAGACCAACACCGAGCCGATCGCCCTGGTCAACGCCCTGGCCGGCGGGCGCGGCGACACCGCGGGCGGGCGCGCGACCGTGCCGCCGACCGCCGTGACCGTCACCGGCAACGAGTTCCGCTGCTCGCCCGACGTGCAGGCCGTCGCCTTCCACGGCGTCGGCGGCGGCGCCATCACCGGCAACCGCGTCACCGGGCTGTCCGCCGAGGACGCGATCCTGCTCGACGGCGCGAAGGCCGTGGCGGTGGGCGGGAACTCGTTCAGCTAGCTACCGCGAGGCGATCCGGGCCGCCGCGAGGACGTCGTCGGCGGTCCGCTTCGGCGACGCGGCGTCCTCCGGGATGTCCGCGGTCCAGCCGGTCCACGCCGCGCGGGCGGCCTCGAGCCCGGCGAGCACGTCGTCGGCGTCGGGCTCGACCACCCACGCGCCGGGCACCCCGACGAGGTTCTCCGCGATGCCGGCCTTCGACGACACCACCACCTGCAGCCCCGCCACCTGCGCCTCGAGCGCGGTGAACCCGTAGACCTCCTCGGTGGAGGGCAGCACGAGGGTCTGGGCCCGGGCGAGGACCTCGACCACCCCGGGCTCCTCGAGGAAGCCGAGGAAGCGCACACGGTCGAGCACCCCGAGCGCCCGGGCCTGGTCCTCGAGGGCCTGCCGGTCGACCCCGTCGCCCGCGACGTCGAGCGTCGGCTCACCGTCGAGGCGGGAGAAGGCGTCGAGCAGGGAGTGCACGTTCTTGCGCCCGATGAGCTGGCCGATCACGGCGAACCGGTGGTGCGCGGCGTCGGGGCCGGTCCCCTCCCCCGCGGCGGAGCGCAGCTCGCGGGGCCGGGCCCCGAACGCCTCGAGGTCGATCGAGTTCACCGACTCGACGATCCGGCCGCGCTCGACCCCCGTGTGCAGGGCGGCGTCGCGCGCGCTCGGCCCGGGCACGACGACCGCGCCGGCCTGCCTGAACAGCTTCGTCCGCAGCCACGCGACCGGGCCGCGGTCGAACTGCCGGGAGTCGAGCGTCGACTCGGAGAAGATCACGTAGGGGATGCCGCGACGGCGGGCGCGCAGCATCGTCCAGGCGCTGGCCGCCTGGGCCCACGTCGGGATCACCACGACGTCGGCCGCGTCGAGCATCTTCCGGGTCTCCCCGATGCGCAGCACCGCCTGGTAGGAGTCGAGCCGCCGCGCGATCCGCTTCGGCAGGGGCAGCCGCACCGAGGGGAGGACGGCCGACCAGTAGCCCGGGTGCGGCCGGAACCGGAAGTGCCGCTCCGGCTCCTCGGTGAAGAGGAAGTGCACGTGGAAGTCGCAGCGGGTGGCGAGCTCGCAGAAGAGGGGCTCACGGTACGGAGCCTGCGCGTCGGTGAGCCACGCGATCTTCATCCCTGTGCTGCCCCCGCCGTCACCTACAGTCGTCGACACGTCGGTGAGTATCCTTCCTTGGGGGGACGAGGACCATGAGGATGTGGGCCAAGTGGCTGTGAATTCCCCCGTAGCGGTACTCGAGCTCGACCCGCTCGGCCATCGTCTCCGATACGTGCGCCTGCTGCTGACCTCGGTGCCGCCCGCCGACCGCCTCCTGCTCGTCCCGGCCGCCGTCCGCGACTCCCCCGAGTTCGCCGAGCACCTCGCCGACGTCGAGACCGCGGTCGTCGAGCTGCCGTCCGAGCGACGCGAGGCGATCGCGACGGGACTGTCGGCCGCCCGCGCGGCGGGCGCACGCCTCGTCGTGCCCGACGGCGACAAGAACGTGGCGCCCCTCCTGCTCGCCCTCGCCCGGGCTCGCGGCACCCATCCCCCGGTGTCGGTGCTGCTCATGCGCACCTCCCTGCCCGGCGGGCCGGAGCGTGCGACCCCCGGGATGACCGTCAAGCCGCCGCTGGCGTTCCTGCTCGCGCGGGTCCCGCGGGTGCGGGTCCGCTTCCTCACCGACGCCTTCGGCGTGGTGGTGCGCCGGCGCGGCTTCCCCGGGATCGAGCCGGTGCGGGATCCGGTCACGGTCCCCGGCCCCGTCGCCCGTCCCGACGACGCCCGTCCCGACGACGCTGGCGGCCCGGCCGGCTTCCGGCTGGGGGTGTTCGGCGTCGTCAGCGCCCGCAAGAACGTCCCCCTGCTCCTCGAGGCGCTCGAGCAGCTCCCCGACGTGCACCTCGTGGTCGGCGGCCGCTGCGAGCCCGACGTCCGGACGGCCCTCGAGGAGTCCCCGCTCGCCGACCGCCTGCACGTGGACGACCGGCTGCTGAGCGAGGCCGAGTTCGACGCCGCCGTGTCCGGGGCCGACGCGGTGGCGGTGCTGCACGACAACGACGCCCCCAGCGGCATCGTCGCCGAGGCCGCCGCCCGCGGGGTGCCCGTGCTCGGGCCGGCGCGCGGGTGGGCCGCGAGCATGGTGACCGGCACCGGGATCGGGGAGGTCGCCGAGCTCGGCGCGACCGACCCGGTGGCCGAGGTGCGGGCGGCGATCGCCCGGCTGGTGGCCCACCGCGACCGCCGGGCGGCGGCCGCTCACCGGGCGCGCACCCGTCTGGGCACCGACCACTTCGTGACCGGACTCATCGGCGACGCAAGGTAACCGTTCACCGGTACGGTTCCCGGGACCTCCCCGTTCGCGTTAGTCTCTTCGGAGCAATGCGACACGGTGTGACGACTCCGGGGGAGGTGGCCGTGACCATCAGCCCACTGCGGCAGCCCATCCGGACACGGAGCGTCTCCACCGCCACCACCCCGCGCCTCCCCGCGGCCGTGCCCGCCGGGCTCCTGCTGGCCTCCCTGCCGCTGCTGCGTCCCGGCACCTTCGGCGAGTACACCGCCCTGCCCGGCTGCGGGATCGCCCTGGCCGCCGGCGTCACCGCGATGCTGCGCCGCGAGCACGCCCCCACCCGGGCCGTCCGCGCCGTCACCGTCTTCCTCGGCCTCGTCGTCGCGGCCTACCTCTGGATGGTGCTGCACGGGGTCTGGGTCGACGACCTCACCCGCATCCGCAGCCTCTTCCAGGACTTCGTCCTGACGATCGGCTCGCTCACCGCCGCGGTGCTCGTCCTCGCCGACCCGCGGGCCCGCCTCGCGCTGGCGCGCGGCTTCGTCGTGGTGCTGTGCGTGGTCGGCGCGCTCTGGCTGGTCACCGCTGCCTACTGGGCGGTCGCCGGGGTCGGCGTCGGGCAGGTCACGACGGTCCCGGTCGGCACCGTCGGCCCCCAGCCCGTGTACTTCCCCTTCACCATCAGCTACTCCACGTCCTCGGTGTTCGGGCTCGACGTCCCGCGGCTCACCGGGGTCGGGCGCGAGTCGGGGTGGATGGCGATGTTCTGCGCCGTCGGCTGGTTCCTCGCCGACGCCGTCGGCTACCGGAGCTGGCGGGTCAAGGCCCTGCTGCTCGCGGGCCTCGTCGGGACCCTGTCCACCGCGGGGTTCGGCGTCTTCGTGGTCGTGGTGGCCCTCGAGCTCTTCCTGCGCCCGCGGGGCGGCATCGGACTGGTCCCGTTCCTGCGCCAGATCGGCGGGCTCGGCGCGATGGCCGGCGCCGCCTGGATCGCGCTCTACGCCCCGGTGTTCGGGCTGCAGGCGAAGCAGACGAGCAACGAGGCCTCGCTCGACGAGCGCTCCGACGCCACCGAGGCCGGCATCCGCGCCATCACCGAGAAACCCTGGGGCGGCCAGGGCACCGAGAAGCAGGCGGGGGTCAACCTGATCTCCGACATCGCCGTGAACGGGATGCCGTTCGTGCTCCTCGTGACGCTGGCCCTGCTCGTCCCGCTGCTGTTCCTGCGCCGCCCGCCCGGCTCCACGTTGCGGGGCCGTGCCGCACCCGTCGCCTTCGTCGTGTTCGCGACCCTCCTGCTCTCCCAGCCGGCCGCCGCGTCGAGCTGGGTCTTCATCCTCGTCGCACTGGCCCTGGCCTGCGACGACCTGACCGACGCCGAGCGCGACGCGCCCGGCGCGCTGCTCCCCGGAGGCGTCCAGCGCTTCCTCGGGGTCCGCGACGCCCGTGCCACCAGCAGTCCGGGAGGACGCCCGTGAACGCCCGCGAATACTGGACCGTGCTGCGCGAGGACCGCTGGCTCGTCGGCGGCATCGTCGCGGTGTGCGTGGTGATCGCCGCCGCGGTGGCGGCCCTGCTGCCCCGCACCTACACCTCGACCGCCGTGTTCTACGTGGCGTCGCCGCAGACCACCACGAGCTCGAGCGACTCCTACCAGGGCGCGCAGCTCTCCACCGAGCGCGTGAAGTCCTACTCCGAGCTGATCACCGGTCCGCGCGTCGCGGCCGATGCCTCCGCCCTGCTCGGCGGTTCGCCGACCGCGGAGGAGATCCAGGGCTCGGTCAGCGCCGACGCGGTCGCGGAGACGGTGGTGCTCAACGTCGGCGTCACGCAGCCGACCCCGCAGGAGGCCCAGCTCGTCGGGCAGGCCGTCACCACGTCGTTCACCCGCCTGGTGAACTCGATCGAATCGACCGGCCAGCCGGTGAACCGGCCGATCGTCTCCACCGAGGTGATCTTCCCGCCGACCGTGCCGATCTACCCCGCCGGGCCCGGCACGACGATGCTGCTCGCCGCCGGCCTGCTCGCGGGCGTGGTGCTCGGCACCGGGGTCGCGCTCGGCCGCCGCGCGATGCGTCGCGCCGTCGACTCCGCCGACACCCTCGCCGAGGGACTCGACACCACCGTCCTCGCCGCGATGCCCGCGCTCCCCCGCCGGCCCGACCGCCCCGCGCTGCTCGCCGAGCCCGCCCCCGGCCGCCGGGGCCGCTCCGCCGCCCGGGCGCGTGACCGCGCCGCCGCGGTGCGCCGGCTGCGGACCGCGGTGCTCGCCGGGGCGGGGTCCCGACGATGCCTCGTCGTCACCGGGGTGCGCTCCGAGCAGGGCACGACGACCGTCGCGGTCGACCTCGCCGTCGCCCTCGCCCTGGCCGGCGAGTCCGTGGTGCTCGTCGACGCCGACCTCCGCCGTCCCGCCGTCGCCGGGCGCCTCGACCTGCCCGAGCAGCCCGGACTCGCCGACGCCCTGGGGGCCCGCCGGGCCTCGGGCGGTGTCGTCGGCGTCCAGCGCTCCACCGTCGGCGGGTTCGACGTGCTCACCTCCGGCTCGGCCGTCGAGCGGCCCGGCGAGGTGTGGGGCTCCCCGGCCGGCGCCGCCGTGCTCACCGGTCTGCGGGAGACCTACGGCTGGGTCCTGCTCGACGCCTCGCCGCTCTCGGGCAGCCCCGACGCGCTCGACCTCGCCGCCCTCGCCGACGGCGTCGTGGTGGTCGCCCGCCGCGGGTCGGCCCGCCCCGAGGACCTCGACGTCGCCGCCGCCGGTCTGCGCACGGTCGGCGCCCCGGCCGTCGGCGCGGTGCTCACCTTCGCGGTCGACGTGCCGGAGTCGCCCCTGGAGACCCGCCGGGCCCTCCCGCCCGGTCGCCCGGCCGCCGTCACCCCGGCCCCGGCCCCGGCCGCCGCTCCCGCCGCTCCCGCCGCTCCCGCCGAGAACGAGCCCGAGCCCGAGCTGGTTGCGGTCGCCGAGCCCGTCCCCGAGGCCGAGCCGGCCGCGGTCGCCGAGCCGATGGTCGCCGAGCCCGAGCCCGAAGCCCTGTCCGCCGAGCCCGAGCCCGCCGCGGTCGTCGAGCCCGAGACCGCCACCGAGCCCCAGCCCGAACCGGTCGTGCCGGAGCCCGCCACCCCGGCTCGCGCCGGCGACGAGCCGGCCACGACCGCGCCCGAGCCCACCCCGGTCGTGCCGGAGCCCGCTGCCTCGTCCGACGAGGCGGCCGCGGCCGAGACACCGAAGCGTCGGGGCCGGCGTCGGGCGACCTCGTCCTGGTCGGTCCCGGCCACCACTCCCGCCGGCCCCGCCGACCCCCCGCCGGCCGAGCCCCCGACGAACGGCCACCACCCCACCCGGACCAACGGCGCCGTCAACGGCAACGCCACCGGGGCCGTCGCCCGGCGTCGTCGTCGGGTCGTGCGGCCGGCGCCCACGACCACCTCGTCCTGAGCCCGACCTCGACACTCCGGGGACGCTCGCCAGGCAGTCGATCATGCTGAGCGCGACGTCGCGCTCAGCATGATCATCTGCCTAGCGCGTCCGACGAGGGATGGCCTGGTCGACCCCCAGACCAACCCCCGACCGACCATGATCGACCTCTGCGTCGCAGGGTGCTCGCCTGGTGAGGCACTTCGCGACACAGAAGTCGATCATGCGAGAGCTGGGCGCCCTCAGCCGACCTCGGGCCCCTCCGGCACCGTCGCGGGCGCCCCCACTCCCGCCACCCCGTCGCGGCGGGCCCGGCGGGCGGCGAGCCCCAGCAGCACGAAGATGATCAGCTGGCTCACCACGTAGCCGATCGCCGCCCACACCGCGCCGCCGAACAGCGAGAGCACGTAGGTCGCCACCAGCCCGAAGGCGAGGCCGACCGCGATCCCCACCGCCACAGCCTGCTGGCGGCCCCGGTTCTGGGCGATCACCGCGAACGGCTGGTTCAGCGTCACGATCGCCGCGCCGACGGCGAGGATCGCGAACACGGTGCCCGAGCGGGCGTACTCCTCGCCCAGCAGCAGCGGGATCAGCGGCGGACCCGCCACCGCGGCGATCAGCGGGGCGGCGCACAGCGCGGCGCCCACCCTCAGCACCCGGCGCTCCTCGACGCGCAGCGCCGCCTCGTCCGTGCCGGCGCGGGCCAACCACGGCGCGGCGACCATGCCGAGCGAGTTCGCGAGGAAGGTCAGGGGTCCGAGCAGGCGTCCCCCGGCCGCGTAGAGACCGGCCTGGAAGGCGCCGGCCCCCGCGGTGACGAGCGCGGTGTCGAGCTGCTGGGCCGACGCCGCGAGGTTGGCGAGCCCGAAGCCCACCGACTCGCGGTGGTGCCCCACCAGTTCCGAGGTCGGACGGCGGCGCTGTCCGGCCGGGCCGAGGAAGAAGCGGTCGATCAGGGCCTCGAGCACGAACGACGCGGGGATCGCCGCCGCGAGGGCGACCTCCCCGACGCCCGCGACGGCCAGGACGAACGCGATGGCCAGTCCGCCGACCCGGCCGCTGAGCTGGCCGGTCGACGCCTTCGCGAACCGCTCCTGGGCGCGCAGCAGGCCGTTCGCGGTCTGCGCCTCGTACATGCCGACCCCGACCACGGCGAGCAGTGCCGCCGACCCCGCGGTCGGCGCGAGGAGGACGCTCGTGCCGATCCCGACGAGCAGCAGGACGAGCAGGGCCCACGGGCGCTTGCCCGCGACGACGGCCCGGGCGCGGGCCTCGTCGATCCGCCCGGCCGCCGTCTCGCGGACCAGGTAGTTGATCATGCCCAGGTCGACGACCGTGGCCGCGACCTGCCCGATCGCGGCGCAGGTGGCGATCAGCCCGAGCGTGGCCGGGGAGATGGCGCGGGCCCCGACGACGTAGGTGACGCCGAGGACGAGCTGCCCGACGACCAGCGCGCCGGCGACCCCGCCGACCCGGCCGAGGAAGAGCGAGAGCGTGCCCTGCCTCATCGCCCGTTCCCCGTCGCCGGCCGGACCGGTCGTGCCCTCGTCAGCGGGCGCCCGTGAGCTCGGCCTCGACCATGATGCGGGCGAGCTGCTCGGGCATCGTCTCGGCCTTCCAGCCCAGGATCTTCTCCGCCTTCGACGGGTCCCCGATCAGCGCGTCGACCTCAGTGGGCCGCAGATAGGTCTCATCGAACTTGACGTGGTCCTCCCACGGCAGGTTCACGTGCGCGAAGCAGTACTCCACCCACTGCCGGACCGTCGTCGCCGTGCCCGTGGCCAGCACGTAGTCGTCGCCCTGGTCGGCCTGCAGCATCCGCCACATGCCCTCCACGTACTCCGGGGCATACCCCCAGTCGCGGACCGCGTCGAGGTTGCCGAGGTAGACGAACTCCTCCTTGCCCTGCGCGATCCGCGCCGCCGCCCGGGCGATCTTCCGGGTCACGAACGTCTCGCCGCGGCGCGGGGACTCGTGGTTGAACAGGATCCCGTTCACCGCGAACAACCCGTGCGCCTCGCGGTAGTTCCGGGCCATCCAATAGCCGTAGACCTTCGCCGCCCCGTACGGGCTGCGCGGGTAGAACGGGGTCTCCTCGTCCTGCGGCGGCGGGGTCGCCCCGAACATCTCCGACGACGACGCCTGGTAGTAGCGGGTGTCGATCCCGACCATCCGGATCGCCTCGAGCAACCGCGTCGTCCCGACGCCGGTGGTGTTGCCGGTGTACTCCGGCTCGTCGAACGAGACCCGGACATGCGACTGCGCGGCCAGGTGATAGACCTCGTCGGGCCGGACCTTCTCGATCAGGGTGACCAGACGCGAGGAGTCGGTCAGGTCGCCGTAGTGCAGCACCAGACGCTGGTCGGGGTCGTGCGGGTCCTGGTAGAGGTGCTCGATCCGGCCGGTGTTGAACGTCGAGCTACGTCGGATGATCCCGTGGACCTCGTAGCCCTTGGACAGCAACAACTCGGTCAGGTACGAGCCGTCCTGACCCGTGATCCCCGTGATCAGTGCGCGCTTCACGTCCCAGCCTCCACCACGATGTTGTCCAGGTACCAGCGATAGGTCGAGGCCAGCCCCTCGGCGAGCCCGATCGTCGGCTTCCATCCCGTCGCCTCGATCTTCGAGACGTCGAGGACCTTGCGCGGTGTCCCGTCCGGGCGCGACGTGTCGTACACGATCTCGCCCGTGAAACCCACCGTCCGGGCGACGGCCGAGGCCAGCTCCGCGATCGTCACGTCCTGCCCGGTGCCGACGTTGATCGGCGCCGGGTCGTCGTAGGCCTCCAGCAGGTGCACACACGCCGCCGCCAGGTCGTCCACGTGCAGGAACTCCCGCCGCGGCGTCCCCGTCCCCCAGACGACGACCTGCTCGGAGCCGTCACGAGCAGCCTCGTGGAACTTCCGGATCAACGCCGGCAGCACGTGCGAGGACTCCAGGTCGAAGTTGTCCCCCGGCCCGTAGAGGTTCGTCGGCATCGCCGAGATCCACCGCCGCCCGTACTCCCGGCGGTAGGACTGCACCCCCATGATCCCGGCGATCTTCGCGACCGCGTAGGCGTCGTTCGTCGCCTCCAGCGGCCCCGTCAGCAGCGAGTCCTCCCGGATCGGCTGCTCGGCGAACTTCGGGTAGATGCACGACGACCCCAGGAACAGGACCCGCCCGGTGTCCGCGGCGTGCGCGGCATCCAGCAGGTTCGCCTGGATCCGCAGGTTGTCGTGCAGGAACTCCACCGGCCGCGCGTTGTTCGCCGCGATCCCGCCCACCCGCGCGGCCGCGTCCACCACCACCGCCGGCGCCGTCGCCGTCACGAACTCCCGCGCCGCGTCCGCGTCGCGCAGATCCACCTGCGCCGACCGCGCCCCCACCACGTCGGTGAAGCCCGCCGACTCCAACGCCCGCACCACCGCGGAGCCCACGAGCCCACCGGACCCGGCCACCAGCACGCGTGCGGAACGATCCAGCTCGTCCATGCCACTGACGGTAGCGGAGCGTGGTCGGTTCTCCGAGCACTAGGCCGATGGGCTCGCGTCACACCGTGGGGAGCAGGGGCCGCCGGTGATCGGCCGAGGCGAGGACCGCACTCGTTGGGCCTAATGGAGTAACGCCCGATCGGGTCGGCGCGAACGACCGGGTGTCGGACCGGCCGGTCCGGTGTTGCCCGATGGAGGTCGTCCATGTCCAGCCGCTCGTCGTCCCGCCGTCTGCGCCGGGCCCTGCAACGGCTCGACGCCGGCTCCGACCGGGCGCGGACCCTGCCGGTGATCGCCCTCGCCGTGCTCGCGGTGGTCGTCGTGACCGCCGCCCTGGCGACCCAGCCGTCGGCCTCGTCGTCGGGACCCACCCGCGCCGAGACGGTGGCGAGCGTGGACGCCGGGCCGCTGCCGGCCGCGGTGATCGGCGACAGCATCAGCGCCGGTACCGCGCAGGGCGGGCTCGGCGCGGCGAACTGGACGAAGCTGCTCGGCGCCCAGCGCCAGTGGGACGTCGTCAACACCTCGATCGGCGGCACGGGCTACCTGAACCCCGGGACCGCCGCGCCGTTCCAGGCGGCCCAGCTCGACAAGGTCGTGACCTCGCAGCCGAAGATCGTGATCGTCGAGGGCTCGCCGAACGACATCACCCTGCCGGTCGGGCAGGTGTCTGCCGCCGCCGACCGGCTCTACCGCGACCTCGCCGCACGGCTGCCGGGCGTCCGCATCATCGCCGTCGGCCCCTTCTGGAACGGCACCACGCGCGACGACGCCATGGAGTGGGTCGACGCGCTCGCCGACACCGCCGCGAAGGCCGGCGTCACGTGGATCGACCCGATGCGCGAGGGCTGGTTCACCGGGGCCTACGACCAGGGACGCGGCCTCATCGGGCCCGACCGGGTGCACCCCACCGACGCCGGCCACGCGCTCTACGCCCGCCGCCTGAACGCCGACCTGGACCGCCTCGGCGTCTGAGGCCGGTGTGGCCCGCGTGATCTCGGTGCACCGGGGGTAGCCGCTCCTCGACCCAATGTGTACGGCGGGGGAGGCACCGATGTCGGCCGGAGAGTTCGCCCGCGACGGGTTCGGCAGCGAGCCGCCCCTCCCCCCGCTCGAGCGGGTCCCCCACGAGCCGTTCCGCCTCCCCGGCATGCGGGGCCTGCGCTGGCGCGCCCGCTTCTGGCTCGCCACGTGCGGACCGACGAGCCGCCCGCGCCTCGCGCTCCTGCTCTGCCTCACCGGCATCGTCGGGATGTTCCTGCCCGTGACGACCGCGCCGAGCGGACACGGGTGGACCCCGCTCGAGCTCGCCGGCGGGCCCTCGGCGCTCGCGCTGTGCCTGTTCGGGGTGCTGACCGTCCTGCCCGTGGTCGACCTCGCCCTCGGCCGGGAGCGACTGACCCCGTGGCTGGCCTTCCCCGCCGCCCTCGGCCTGCAGGTGACGCTCGCCCTGCTCGTGGTGGTCGGCTCGCAGGGGCCCGGCGCGCTGCACCCGCGGCTCTCCGAGGGCGTCCACGGTCTCGGGGCGGGCGCGGTGCTGCTGCTCGGGGTCGAGCTCGGCCTCGCCCTGGTCGGGGGCGTCGGGTTCGCGCGCCGGGCCGCGCGCCGCAGTCGGGACATCCGAAGGTCGTAGCTCCCTGTCACCCCCTGGTTGCGTAACGCATTGCTCCATTCGGCCGAACAACCCGCCGAAGAGCAGTCGACGCGAGGGGGAACCGGTGGCGGTACACGGGGTCGTCGCCGGAGGGCGACTCGGCCGACGACGGGTGTGGGTCGTGGCCGCGGCCGCGGCGGCGCTGCTGGTGGCACTGACGGTCGCGCAGACGGCGGCGGGCGCCCGGTTCACCACCGCGCTCGGGCTCACCCCGCCGCCGCAGAGCTTCACCGAGATCTTCGTCGACTCGACCGCGCCGCTGCCCGGGATGCTGCCCCTCGGCGCGAGCGCCACCGTCCCGGTCTCGTTCACCCTCGGCAACGGCAGCCCCGACGCGGCGTCCTACCGCTGGTCGATCACCCAGCAGGCCGGCTCCGCCCCGCCCGCCGTCCTCGCCACCGGCACCACCGACGTCGCCGCCGGCGTCCGCCGCGCCCGCACCGTCCCGGTGACGGTCACCTGCTCGGCCCCGGAGATCGTCGTCGCGATCGCGGTCGCGGGGGTCGACCAGCCGGTCACCCGCCACGTCACCTGTCAGGTGCCCCGCCGATGAGGCCGGTGCCGGTACTGGTGAAGCCCGTACTGGCGTGCGTCACCGACGCCGTCGCCCCCTTCCACGCCGGCGGCAAGGAGCAGCGCACCGCGGAGCTCTCGGCGCGCCTCGCCGACCGCTTCGAGGTCCACGTCCACACCATGCGCTGGTGGGGCGACGAGCCCACCCGGCGTGACGGCGACGTGACCTACCACGGCCTCTGCCGCCCCCACCCGCTCTACGTCGGCGGCCGCCGGTCGATCCGTCAGGCCCTCGCCTTCGCCCTCGGCTGTCTGCGCCTGCTGACCGCGCGCTTCGACGTCCTCGAGGCCGACCACATGCCCTACCTGCACCTCCCCGTGCTCGCCCTGGTCGCGCGCCTGCGCCGGCGCCCCTTCGTCGTCACCTGGCACGAGGTGTGGAGCCGCGACTACTGGCGCTCCTACCTCGGGCCGGCCGGCACGCTCGCCTGGGCGGTCGAACGGATGACGATGCGCCTGCCGCAGCTGATCGTCGCCGCGTCGGCGGAGACCGCGGTGCGCCTCGCGGAGGTGGTCGACACCCCCGTCGTCGTCGCGCCGAACGGGGTCGACCTGGCCGCCGTCGAGGCCGCCCTCGGCCGCCGTGTCGAGGTCCCCGCCGTCGACGTCGTCACGGTCGGGCGCCTCCTGCCCCACAAGCGCGTCGACCTCCTCCTCGAGGCCCTCGCCCGGATCGACCGGCCCGTCACCGCCCGCGTGATCGGCCGCGGTCCCCAGGCGTCCTTCCTGACGACGAGGGCCGCGGCCCTGGGTCTCGACGTCACCGTCCACCACGACGTCGACGACCCCGCCGAGCTCTACCGGCTCGTCGCCGCGGCGCGGGTTTTCGTGCTGCCCTCGGCCCGCGAGGGGTTCGGCATCGTCGCGCTCGAGGGTCTCGCCTGCGGGTTGCCCGTGATCACGACCGCCGCCCCCGACAACCTCGCCCGCCACCTCGTCGCCGACGCCCCCGGCGGGTTCGTCTGCGCCGACGACGTCGGGTCCCTCGCCCGCGCCATCGCCGACGTGCTCGACGGGACCACGGCCGTCGTCGGGAAGGCCGACCGCGACGCCTGGCTCGCCCGCCACGGCTGGCAGCACACCGCGGACCGCCTCACCGCCGCGCTGGCCCCGCTGCTCGGCTCCCCCACCGTCGCCTCCTCCCCCGCCCACCGAGAAGTCGGGACGCCCGCATGACCACCGCCACGAAGTACGTCGACCTCACGCCCCGGGCGAACAGCCACCACCGCCCGGCGTCCGCCGCGCCGGGCGACCTGCTCAGCGCCCGGCCCGACGTGGTGCTCGCCGCGGCCGGCCTCGTCGCGATCGCCGCCCTCGTCCCGCTGCGCGCGAGCTGGGCGGCCCAGGTGGTGCTGCTCGCGCTGGTCCTGACGCTGCCCGGGGTGCTGCTGGTGCGCGCGCTGCGGCTGCCGGCCCCGCTGACGCTCCCGCTGTCGGTGCCCGGGTCGCTGCTGGTGCTGCTCACGTCGGGGCTCGCGGTGAACACGGTCGGCCCGCCGCTCGGGATCGAGGCCCCGCTGCGGCCCGTCCCGGTGCTCGTCGCCCTCGAACTGGTCGGTGTCGCGCTGCTCGCGATCGTGGCCACGCGGACCCCCGCGGTCGACCCGCACTACGGCTGGACCCGCCTGCTCGGGCGCTGGGACCTGCTCGCGCCCGCCGTCGTCCCGCTGGTCGCCCTGCTCGGCGCGCTGCGGCTCAACGCGGCCGACTCGGGGAGCCCGACCTCGGGGGTCGTCGCGGCCGGGACCGTCGTCACCGGGTCGCTCGCGGTGGTCGGGGCCGTGCTCGTGCTCGCGGCCCTCGTGGGCGGGATCGTCGGGGCCCGCCGCGCCGACGACGTCCTGCTCGGCGCCACCCTCTACGCCGCCGGTCTCGCCGTGCTCTGGTCGTTCAGCCTGCGGGCCGAGTCGATCTACGGCTACGACGTGATGACCGAGTTCCGCAAGATGATCGAGACGATCGACGCCGGCTGGTGGAACGCGTTCCGCCCCGGCGACGCCTACGGCGCGATGCTGTCGGTGACCGTGCTCCCCGCGCAGCTCAACGCGCTGTCGGGGGTGTCGGCGGAGATCCTCGTCAAGGTCGTCTTCCCGGCGGTCTTCGCGACGACGCCCGTCATCGTCTACGCGCTCTGCCGCCGGTTCCTGCGTCCGCGGTGGGCCTTCCTCGGCGCCGCGCTGCTCGTGGTGCAGCCGAACTTCGGCCAGCAGATGCCGGGCCTGGCCAAGCAGGAGATCGGCTTCGCGCTGTTCGCCGCCCTGCTGCTGGTGCTCGTCTCGCGGGTCGCGTCGCGGGTGTCGCAGGCCGTGTTCGTCGTGCTGCTCGCCCTCGGCGTCGTCGTCACCCACTACTCGTCGACCTACTTCGGCATCGTCATCCTCGGCGGCGGGCTGGTGATCACGGCCGTGGCCGCGGTGTTCACGCACCGCTGGCGGCAGGTGGTGATGGTCGGGCTCGCGACGTTCACCCTCGTCGTCGGCGCCGGGCTGTGGAACACGACGGTCACGCACTCGTCGTCGAACCTCTCCGACGCCGCCCTCGGGTTCGAGGTCTCCGGCTTCGACCTCCTGCCCAACCGCGCGATCGGCGACGACCTGCTCACCGGCTACATCAAGGGCAACACCACCCCGCAGATCTCCGCGGCGCAGTACGAGCAGCTCGTCACCGGGATCTACGGCACCGACCGGCGCTACATCCTGCCGGTGCCCGACGCCGCGGCGTACCCGATCACCGACGTCGGCACCGCCGCCCCGGTGTCGATCGGCCAGCTGCTCGTCGGCTTCGGCCTGCAGCAGATCGCGTACCTCATGGCGGGCGTGGCCGCGCTGGTGCTCGTGCTGCGCCGGCGCTCGTCGCCGACCGAACGGCTCGTCGGGTCGATGATCCTCGGCTCGGTGGTGGCGCTCGCGATGCTGCGGCTCTCCGGCACCCTCGCCGCGGCCTACAACCAGGACCGCGCGCTGCTCCAGGCGCTCATGGTCCTCGTCGTCGGGGTGGGCTGGTCCGCCCAGCGGCTGTCCTCCTGGCGTCCCCGCGTGACGACCGTCGGCGCCGTCGTCATGGTCGGCGCCCTGTTCGCGCTCAACTCGTCGCTGCTCGGCTCGTTCTCCGGCGCGGGGCGCATCAACCTGGCCGGCGGCGGCGAGGACTTCCAGCGCTTCTACACCTACCGGGCCGAGGTCACGGCCGCCCGCTGGCTCGGCGACCAGGCCGCGTCGCGCCGGCAGGTGGTCTACGCCGACCGGTACGGCACGCTGCGGTTCCTGCTCGGGACCGGCCGCCAGGTCGGGGTGTTCCCCGAGCTCGTGCCCAAGGTGATCGACAAGTCCGCCTGGATCTACGCGACGTCGGCCAACACCCGCGAGGGCGAGGTGCGGTCGCAGACGGCGGGACAGATGGCCTCCTACGGCTTCCCGTCGGCGTTCCTCGACCGCCACTTCGACGTCGTCTACACCAATGGCACGTCCACGGTGTACCACCGGTGAGCGGGCTGGGGAGGGTCCCGCGGAGCGCGCGGGCGCGGGTCGCGGCGGTGGTCCTGGCGGTCGTCCCGCCGCTGCTCACCGAGCCGGTGGTCGCGGTGCTGGCGGCCGCGACGGCGACCGCGATGCGGGTGCTCCGCCGACCCGGCGTCGCCCTCGCTCGGGAGAACCTGCGGGTGGTGCTGGGCGCCGACGTGCCGCCGCGCCGGCTCGAGCGCGTGTTGCGGGAGTCGCTGCGGCAGTACTACGCGCACTGGTGGTCGATGCTGCGCATGCCCGCGCTCGGCGTCGCCGGGGTCTCCCGGGCCGTGACGATCTCCGGCCTCGACCACCTCGTGCCCGGACGCGCCGCGCTGCTGGTCGGCGCGCACATGGGCCGCTACGAGTGGAGCACCGCCGCCCTGTCGACCGCCGTGCGGGACCGGACCGGGAGGCCGCTGCTCGGCGTGGCCCGCCTGTTCGACTCGCCCGTCACCGAGGCCGCGATCAGCACCGTGCGCGCCGCCGGCGGCAACGACGACATGCACTGGATCGACCCCGCCGCCCGCGCCCGCTCCGCCGGGGTGCTCGTCCGACGCCTCGCCGAGGGCGGGGTGGTCGGCGTGATGATCGACCGCTTCTCCGTGGGCGCGACCGCCGAGGTCCCGATGTTCGGGCGGCGCGTGGTGCTCGCGGCGTCGCCGGTCGCGATGGCCGCGCGGACCGGGGCGGCCCTGCACCCCATGACCTGCTGGATCGACGACGACGGCCAGGTCCACTTCGACGTGCACCCCTCGGTCGAGGTCCTGCACTCGTCGGTGCTCGGCGAGGAGGAGCGCTGCCGCGCGGCCCTCGAGGCGGTGGCCGCCGCGTTCGAGAAGGAGATCGGCGCCCACCCCGAGGCGTGGCACGTGACGTCGGAGATCTTCCGGTGAGGGCGGCGGTCGTCGTCCCGGTCGGGCCCGGGCCGGCGGAGTTCGTCGACGACACCCTCGCCTCCGTGCGCGACCGGCTCGGCGTGCCGCACACGCTCGTCGTCGTGAACGACTCCCCCCGCCGGACCTGGCCCCCCGGCGTCGTCGTCGTGGCGGCCCCGCCGCGGGCCCCCGGGGGTCAGGGCGGGCTGTTCGTGAAGCTCGCCGCCGGCATCCGGTGCGCCGTCCAGCTCGGCGGGTTCGACGTGCTGCTGCGCCTCGACACCGACGCGCTGGTGCTGCGGCCGGGGGTCGTCGACGCTGCTCGGAGGCGGTTCGAGGCCGATCCCTCGCTCGGACTGCTCGGGGCGGTGCGGGTGGGGCCCGACGGCGGGGCTCGCTCGTTCGCTCCCGCTGCGGCCGCCCTGCGGGCCGAGGCGGGACTGCGGGGTCTCGTGCACCCGCTCCTGCGCCGTCGGCTGCGGTCGGGCCCGCTCGACGGGGTGCACGCCCTCGGCGGGGCCTACCTGCTCTCGGCGGCCTGCTGCTCGGCCCTGATGGAGTCGGGCTGGCTCGAGGCGCCGGAACTCGCCCTGTCGCGGGCCGGGGAGGACCACCTCATGGGCGCCGCGGTGCGGGCGTGCGGGTTCTCGTTGGGTGAGTTCTCCCGGCCCGGCGATCCCTTGGCGGTGCGGTGGATCGGACTGCCCGACTCCCCCGCCGCCGTGTGGGCGTCCGGCGCCTGCGTGACCCATTCCGTGCGCTCGTGGGGCGTTCTCGACGAGGCCGCGGTGCGGGCGGAGTTCCGGTCGCTCTGTTCCTCGGGCGTTCCTTCCTGACGATGCCGTGGGGCTTTCCGTGTGCGTCGCGCATACGGCCGGCCGACTCGACGTGTCGCTGTCGCGCCGTTGCGTCGCGCATACGGCGGGGCCGACTCATGTGTCGCTGTCGCGGCGTTGCGTCGCGCGCACAGTTCCGGCGCATTCGCCGCGTCACTGCTCTGAACGTTCACAGTCGCAATGCCTCCGAATGACCTCTCGATCTTCCCGAACACCCGTTCGACAATGGAGGCATGACCGCAGCACACCGGGTCGACCCCGACCCCGAGGACCAGGCGTACTGGGACGCCGTGCTGCCCGTCGACGAACCCACCCTCGATGACGACGACCCCGACCTCACCCTCGCCGACCTCCACGCGCTGGCCGCACGTCTCGACGCCCCACCCGAGGACGACCTCGATCCCGATCCCGACGACACCGGCTGGGCGATCCCCGGGATGCCCACCCCCGCCGCGGACGACGACTCTGACGTCGAGGGCCTGTCGCGGACCTCACGGGCGGCCCTCGCCGAGGTCGCCGCCGCGGCCCGCGCGATGCGCATCCAGGGCGCCCGGCTCTACCGCGCCATCGCCGCGCTCCGCGAGTCCGACGCCGTCACCGAGACCGGCTACAAGAACCTCGCGCGCCTACTCGAGGACCACATCCGCCTCGACCCCGCCCACGTCAAACGCCTCGCCGTCCACGCCACCGCCCTCCAGCCCACCACCAGCCCCGCCGGTGCCGCTCTGCCGGCGGCGCTGCCCGCGACCGCTGCCCGGGTCGAGGACGGCGAGATCGGCGCCGAACACGTCCAGGTCATCGAACGCACCATCACCCGCCTACGCGCCCTGCCCGCCGACACCGCCCTGCCCGACGAGGTCATCGACACCACCGAGAAAGAACTCGCGACACTCGCCGCGACCCGCTCCCCGGCCGCGCTGAACCGGGCCGCCACCGGCATCCTCGCCCTGCTCGACGCCGACGGCACCGCCCCCGACGACAGCACACCCCCGGACAACGAACTGCACCTGCGCGAACGCAACAACGGCACCCTCGAAGGGAAGTTCGCCTACCGCGACCCCGCGGCCGCCCAGCAGTTGATTGCCGCGCTCGCCGCCGCCACCCCGCCCGCCGAATCCGCCGCGCTCGCCGACCCCGACGGCCGCGGGCCGACCGGCCCCTACGGTGAACACGGCGAGAGCCCCGGCGCGAACGCGCTGCGCACCCTGCCGGCCCGCCCCGCCCAAGCCCTGCTCGACCTCGCCGCCGAAGCCCACACCCGCGGCCTCAATATTCCCGACGATCACGCTGCCCCCACCGACGCCGACCACGACAGCGACACATCATTCAGCGCCTCCGGCGACGGCGACGGCGACGGCGACGGCGACGGCGACGGCGACGGCGACGGCGACGCCTCATTCGACAACGGCAATGGCGGCGACGAGTCCGACCATCACGTCGAGGACAGCGACTCCACCGTCGACCAGGACCCGGCCACGAAAGCCTCCGAGTCAGCCGCTAGACCGGAATGCGATACCGGGCGAGAACCGCCACCGCAAACCGGCGAGAAACAGCGAGCAGCGCCGTTGTGGACCCGCCCCGACTACGAAGGCGGCGAACGGATCGCGCTCACCCTCACCGTCGACTA